>JAUWMJ010000096.1 GCA_030613225.1 Desulfobacterales bacterium | reverse complement strand
TCCGGTTTGAACCGTTAAAGACTCTTTGCGCAGTTGAAATGGGAAGGTATATCAGACTCACGACGCGTTCTTCTTCGTCGGAAAAAACGCCCACCACTTTAAAGGGAATTGAATTGATATTGATATATTTGCCCAGAGAAGGTTCCTTTTTAAAAAGTATTTTTTCAACATCGGTTCCGATGATAGCTACTTTGCGAAATTGATCAATGTCAATCTTATTTATGTGTCTTCCTTTTATAATGATGGTGTTTTCCAGATATTGATGCGCAGGATGGCAGGAAACAATGTTAAACGCGCCGGTTTCATTCTTGTACGTAATTTTATTATTTCCCCATCGGTAAAATCTGGCGGTGATATGTTCAATTCCTTTTATAGTCTTTTTTACGTCTTCATAATCAGCATTAGTAAACTGTATGCTCCTGCCGGGTTGGAGACCTTTATAAGGGAGGCTTGTCTGTCCCTTACGTACCCAGACACTATTAGTGGCGTCTTTGAAAAGGCTTTTGACACCCTTTTCTAGTCCTGTACCTGATCCCAGTAAAATTATGAGCATAAAAATTCCCCAGGCCACGCTGAAACCGGTTAGGAAGGTCCTCAACCTGTTTTTTTGAATGGTGCTGAAAATTTCCTGGAATTTATCAAGATCGATAATCATTATTTGTAACCGTTCATGGTTTAAAGGTTCAGAGGTTCAAGGTTAAACTGATTTAGGGTTGTATATGACATATGCTACCGTGATATAAAGTTTTGATTGTGAATCCAGTGTGAAATGTATTAGATTCTTATGATACGTCCCTGCCTGCCACTGCAAGGCATGTGCAGCCAGTAACCGAGCTTGTACTGAACTTAAAAGCCTAAAGATAAAGAAAATCGCAAAGCAATTAACCTCTGAACCCTGAACCCTGAACCCTGAACGGTTACCAATTATTTTCTATTCATGATTTTGAATACAGCCATCTTTTAATCGAATAATCCTGTCTGTTCTGTCGGCGATATCATGTTCATGGGTGACAATAACTATTGTTATTCCTGTTTGGTTGATGGTTTTAAAAAGATCAATTAATCCATAAGATGTTTCGGTATCCAAAGCGCCGGTCGGCTCATCGGCCAAAATAACTTTTGGATTCGTTACAATCGCTCGTGCAATGGCCACACGTTGTTGTTGACCACCGGAAAGTTCACCCGGCAGATGTTCTGCCCACTCCTTAATGCCCATTTTATCCAGGTATTCAAGAGCGATCTTGTTTCGTTTATTACGGTTCATCCCTTGATAATACAGGGGCAGAGCCACATTTTCCATGGCGTTTTTAAAGGGAATGAGATTAAAAGATTGAAACACAAATCCTAAAATTTCATTTCTAAAATTGGCGGCTTTGGTTTCGCTCATATTTCTTATCAGGGTATCATTTAAACGATATTCTCCGGAGTCATAAGAATCGAGTATTCCGATTATATTCAGCAAGGTTGACTTTCCTGAGCCTGAAGAGCCCATAATGGAAACCAATTCGCCTTTTTCAATATGAAGATTAATCCCCTTCAATACGTGAAGGCGATTGCTGCCTGTGATGTATGACTTGTGTAGATTGCTAAATTTTATCATAATTGAATAATTGATCTTGTCTTTTCCCTTCATCCCAGGGACTAAACCCTGAGTCTAATCAGGGCAATGTCTGATCAGCGATTAAGACCGTTAATTTAATCCGAATCAAGGCCCACTCCTTTTTTACCACATTTAGATATTCAATGAGTATGAATCATTTAGTGTAAAAGATCAAGAGGAGGCATTTAACAAAAGAAAAAAAGAGAAGGTTGACAATACGAGCGGCAGCCGATATTTTGCTTTAAAACGTTACCAATTTATTTAACAAAGCGACGGTTTCTTATTATCGGCCGGAAACAAGGAAATTAAAGGAGTAGTACCCATGACATTAACGGACCTGTTAAGTGAAAAGGAATGGAATGACTTTGTAAAAGACCTACACGAAAAATTCGTCATATGCTGTTCTGTTTCGGATGCTAAGGGCGCTCATGTGAGCCATTATGAAAACTGGTGTAACCGGATTTGTCCGGTCATTAAGAAGAAACCCGAGTCAATCGGGGCCATCTGCGCTGTGGCGGCGCAGAATTTTACTTCGGAGACGAAGGCGACACAAAAACCGATGATCGGGGAGTGCGACATCG
This sequence comes from Desulfobacterales bacterium, assembly GCA_030613225.1. The sequence goes on along the minus strand of JAUWMJ010000096.1, from coordinate 6,612 downwards.
CCCTAGTGAAAGTAGCTGTTCCGATTTTTGTGGGTGACACATTTCTTGGTACAGCCGGTGGATGCGGCCTTCTTCCTGAGGACGGGGAGTTGGAGGAATTCATGGTCCAAAAAACCACCGGACTGGAGGAAAAAAAGATTTCCAAGCTGGCGGAAGGCATCACGACAATGACCGAGACCCGGGCCGGCGAGTTTGCTGACTACATCGCCGCACGAGTTGCGGAAATTGTAAGACGATATAAAGCATAATAAACAGTAGTACGTTTTTGCTTGATTTATCGATTGTAGGCAGGTGGAGGCAGGAGTTATGCAGGAGATGGAAAAATTTATCGAATCCTGGCACGATACCAACGGGATGAAAAGCATTTTCATTCGGCTGAAGAGTTTTCTTGCGACCCAAAAGGAAGCTGATCTTTCATTCAATGCCCGGCCGGGAGTAAGCTATTCACTTCGTGCGGCGCATCCCGGCCAGAAAGATCGATCCTTGTATGTTATGGCGGACGTGGTGGACGATGATCCAAATGACCGGTGGCTGTCGGTGTGTTTTTTTGGAGACATGATCACGGACCCTGAAGAAAAAGGGGACCTGATTCCCGGCGGTCTGCTTGGTGAGGACGGGTATTGCTTCGACATAACCCAACCCGATGACAAGCTGGCAGCGTATGTGGAGGCCAGGATTGAGGAGGCATATCACAGCGCAGCAGGATAGATGATTGATTCGTGCGAATTGAAATCACCTACCACCCGTAGAATGCTGGCCTTTGCACACACTTGACACCATGGCCATGGTAACTATAAAAGTAACCGTTCACGGGTTCAGGGTTCAGGGTTCAGAGGTTGCTCTCGTTCCCATGATTCGCTGTGGGAACGTACATCCGGCGCTTGAGCGCCGGTATATGAGTGACCGATGACCAGAGACCGATACCGCATCAGAGATCATAAAAAGGGGCATCTTTTTCGGTTCTTACACGCCTTCAGACTGCGTAGAACGCCGGAGTGAGTGGAAAGGCAACCCTGAACCCTGGTCGCCTATGCCGCCGCCAAAGGCGGGTAAACCTTTGAACCTTGAACCTGTGAACGCTTACCTATAAAGCATTGCAGACAAGGGAGTATTATGAACATACTCGTAACAGGACGACTTCCTGACGACGTTTTAGCGTTAATAAAAAAAGAACATAATGTTGAAATCAACCTCCATGACAGGCCGATGGACAGAGAAAGGATTATCTTAAGTATAATCGACAAAGACGGCATTTTGTGCATGATTACAGACAGGATAGACAGGGAGTTATTAGATAAGGCACGGCATCTTAAAATTATAGCTAATTTTGGGGTTGGTTTTGATAATATCGATGTTCAGGCAGCAACTGAAAGGGGCATTCCTGTTACAAATACCCCCGGTATTCTGACAGATGCCACAGCAGACTTGACATTTGCCCTTATACTGGCATCAGGCAGAAGAGTAGTCGAGGGTGATAAACATACAAGGGCGGGAAAATTCAAATACTGGGCTCCTTTGCTGTTTCTGGGTCATGAAGTTACAGGAAAGACTTTGGGAATTGTGGGAATGGGGCGCATTGGAAGGGCTGTTGCAAAAAGAGCTTCCGGCTTCGATATGAAATTGATTTATACCAAACGTAAACGGCTGGGAAAGTCAGAAGAAAAGGCTCTTAATATTGAATATGTCAATTTTGAAACCCTGTTGAAAGAATCGGATTTTGTTACCCTTCATGTGCCGCTTTTACCTGAAACCCGTCATCTCATCGGGGAAAATGAGCTGAAGCTGATGAAATCCTCATCATTTTTAATAAATACTTCCCGTGGGCCGGTTGTAAATGAATCGGATCTTGTCAAGGCTCTAAAAAATAAAATGATAAAAGGAGCGGGCCTTGATGTTTATGAGAATGAACCCGAACTTACACCTGGCCTCATTGATCTCGATAGTGTTGTTCTTCTTCCACATATGGGAAGTGGAACAGTAGAGACGCGGAAAAAAATGGCATTAATGGCAACGGAAAATCTTTTATCAGGGCTAAATGGTAAAACACCACCCAATTGCTTGAACTGTGATGAACTCGCTAATTGATTGCCGGGGGTTATAATATTGAGCATAGATCGTAATAGAATGTCATATAGATTCGGAACGAATTTGACCCGCCTTGGAAAGCGACTTTTAATCATTTACGGGGCTATCTATATTGTTGAGCTTTTATGTGAACACTGGCTAAAAATTCCATTCGTTTCGATTCTCCAGCTTTACCCTTTTAAGTTTAACAGCTTTCATATCTGGCAAATTTTTACTCATCCGTTTATTCACAATCCTCAGGCACCCATTGGTTTCCTGATTAACTGCCTTATATTTTATTTTTTTGCCGCACCAGTCGAACATGCTTTTGGATCCAGACGCTTTTTAATACTTTTTTATTTGTCTGCCCTTGGTGGGGCGATATGCGGGCTTGTCTTTAGCAGCGTGTCCGGTTTTAATGCACCATTTTTAGGCATGTTACCGAGTCTTTTGTCCCTTGTAGTTATTTTTGGATTGTTAAGCCCCGATGCTACAATACTGCTGATGTTTATTTTGCCGATAAAGGCAAAGTATCTGAGTTACGGAACTGTTTTAATAACCATCCTGACATTTTTAGCCAAAGCCAACCCATACGGGGCATACCACCTTGGTGGGATTCTTTTTGGCTATATCTATTTTAAAAGGCCTGGAACTCTATTCGACCCTAATTTGATCTATTTGAAGTACCTTAAATGGAAACTCGACAGGAAAAAATCCCGATTCGGAGTTATAGATGGTGGTAAAAAGAAGGATGATGATAAACCAACTTATCATTAACAGGTTTCAAATACAGATCTCGTTAAGTGGTTAAGTAGTTGAGTTGTTAAGTTGTAGTTATAATGATCATATCCATTATTTGCTTGAAAATTGGACATTCGGTGTTTGAAAAGCTGTAACATCTGGAAATAATAGTAATTGTTTTCCTACTCAACCACTTAACCACTCAACTACTCAACGAGGTCTGAAATACCTGTTCGTTTTTCTTCAATTAAATCCAAAGCAATATCAAATTCGTGCATGGCCTCATCTAAGTAGTGAGCTATCCCCTGGATGTTTTTTGATTTTTCGATTAGCTTCTTTATTTTTTGCAAATTCAAAAGAGCTTTGTTTCTAATGTCAGGACTCGCATTTTGCCTGTTTAAAAGAGAAAGTATTTGAGCAATTTTTTTTACAACATCTTCAGTTGCCTGTGCCCGAAATGAAGCAGTCTTTTTTTCGACGATATCATCATTTACGGCTTTAACAGTGGAAACAAGATCGCTAATATCTTCAATCAGTTCGTAAGGAGAAGGATTATTTATAATCAGTTCCAGTCGGGCAAGGGCATTTTTTACCTCCGGATTTTTTTCCAGGTGAGTCAGGTTTGGATTAAACTCTTCAATTGCTTTTAGCATAAAATCCCAGGTTTGAATCCTGTGATTATAAAAATCTGATAAAGTTTTTAGGTTTTTATAGGCAGTAAGCAGATCGTGCTTTCGACTTATTAAGTTTAAGATAAATTCATTAGGGTCATGAATAGATAGGAGCTTAAGCAAAAGATCAAGATAATTATCAATCTCATTTTTGCCGGGGTATTTTCCTGTATTTGCAAGCTGACAAAATGAGTTGAGATCTCTTTCCCAGGTCCGCAAATTCCTGCGCAGATACAGGCATAAATCGTTTTGTTCCTCAGGGACTGAAGATCCAAAAAGCTTTTCGCCAAGATGTCCTGCTTTTATCAGATTTGTTTTATCTACAACCTCAGGTTTGATTATTTCGATATTGCTCCATAAAGAAGCGTTATTCAGTAAATTTTTTAAATCATCCGGCCGTATCTTTCCTCCATTGAATGAAAACCGGATTTTAACATCTCCGAACAGATCAAATATATATTGCAGGATTCTCTTTTCCGGCCAGGTATAAGGCTTTCCGGCAAATTTCGCGATCACATCTTTAAGTATTATATGTCCGTTGTCTGCAATCAGTGCATCAACATGGGTTAATATCTTCTTTGTATTTCGTGCATCCGAATGATCAAAATCAAACTTAAGTTGTTTGTGCCTTAACGCAGTTGTTTTCATTTTTATTTAGGGTTTTATAAAATTTTTCATAGTGTTTATCCAGTATCGAGCATCCAGCATCGAGTATCGAGCATCCAGTATCGAGCATCCAGCATCCAGAATCGAGTATCTTGCCCTCTATGGCTCAAACGTTAATGCCAATGATATTTTCATTTCTGGTTCCGGTTTATCCAAGTAAGGCTTTTAACATAATGATGTGTTGTTGTTCAACTGAACTTTAAAATAGTTGCAAGCCGGGTGTAAAAAATGCTATTTATAATATTTATACCTTACCTGTTGTTTTTTATTGAAAAATAGAGTATTGGTTATTTTATTTTTATAAATGCGGGTTATCCCTGATTGAAGTTTAAGTGTATGCAACTTGTTGATAAAAATAAGCATTTTGTTGCTGATGATGAGAATTTTATAGCCCTGGTACAGGTGCTGAAAGAAGATTATAAAATTCGAAGCAAAATTGAACCGATTCTTTCCCTGGACCAATTTAACAGGAAATCTGCTTTAAATATATGGCTGGAACAACTGAAATTTCAGCAGGCACCGGAAAAATTTATTTCTTCGCTTTCCTGCCTGATAGATGATGATATCGCAAAGAAACTTCGTAAGCGTTCACAGGCACCGCATCTGCACGCGATCAGGGCAACCAGCATAGTATAGACTATAGCTGATCGCCCTGATCACGCACATCTGCAGCACCTGTGAACGCTTACAGGACGGAGATTGTGCGACTTTCTTGTTCCGAATGGGCGTGAACGAGTACGAAAATTCTTTTTGTAATCAAGGAGTAATTGTTGGACGATAAGATTAACGGGCAAAAAAGTATTGCAGGGCACATTATCGACGGTTCAATCACAATCGATTCGGTTTCTGATTTTGAAAGCATGCTCGGTCTTTTCCCTGACAATCCGGCTCTTTTTAATGCTTTTGGCGATCTGCTGTTTAAAAAAAAGTCATATAAATCCGCTGGCAGAGCATATGGAAAAGCAGCCGGTCTCTTTATCGACTCCGGTAAGATGTTCCCTGCCATTTTATCTAAAGTTCTCCAATGGCGTATAATAAAGCCTACCCTTCACGAAGTCCGTCCTTTTTTTGCAAATCTTCAAAGGACCCACTTCAACTCTTCGCCATTGCAAAAATTTTTTAGAAACCTGTCATTTCCAGAGATGGTTTCAGTAACGAATCGTCTAAAGCGAGTTCGCCTGCCTGCCGGTAAAGTTTTTAAAAAGATAGGGGATATTGAAAATTATCTTTATTTTATTGCATCCGGCACCTTGAAAGAAACGACCTATAAACCATTAAACAGGGAAGAAAAAAAACACAGGAAATCTATCGTTTACCTGGCAGCAAGCGATATTGTGGGTGATATTTATCCCTTTGAAGAAGAAAAAATATCTCAATCCTATACTGAAACTATTACCTCAGTGGAGCTTGGAAAAATATCAAAACAGGGTTTAATAACGATTTGCACAAGATATCCTAATGTTGCGCATTCCATAATTAGCCTGTTTAAAGATCGCCAGGCAGGCAGGAAAGAATCATCGCGGCAGGCCAGAAAGTCAAACCGTCGTTCGTTACCTTTAAAAATGAAGCTTAAAATCCGGCCAACAGAAGCGGGCTATCCCCCGTTTATTCTCGACGGTTTTTCCAGGGATATCTCGGTTGGGGGAGTTTGTGTAGTTTTGGATGCAAAACATAAGAATATTGTTTCCATAGCAAAGAATATTAACGATGCAGGGGTAACAATTTTCATACCTGGCGGGGGTTTTACACTCAACGTTTTAGGTTCGGTTGTCTGGAGCAGGGGAGTTATCAGTAATGGAAAGAAAACTCTGGCTCTGGGAATTCAGTTTAAAGGTATGACTCCGAAAGTAAGCGGTTTGCTGGTTGTTTTTGCCGATATGCTGTATAATGTTTAATAATCTTCATTTTCAAACCTGGCTTCAAGTTCCTGCCTTTTCCCCTCGGTCAGTTTGCCAATATCCACGAGAAGGTCTCCGATGCCGGCCTCACGGAGCATATCAATTTTCATGATGTTTTCAGGCCGTTTAGTAGTGACATTATAAAAAGTATATTCAAGTGTGAGGTATGATTTTTTCAACAGGTTAAAATCTATGCTGTTATTTATTTTATAAAAAATTATATGATAGCTTGCAATAAAGTATCCCAGGGCAAGAAAAATGCCGATTATAATGTAGCCTTTTATTCTCTTTAGCAATGATTTTCCCCTTATTTTTAAATGTTGAATTTACTATTCTATCAAATTATTGGTTTCGGGTCAATAACAATGAGGTTTACTGTCGAAGAACCCGCATTGTTCTGACTTTTATACAGCTATGAGACAGGGGGCATTTTGTGGAGTTCTTGAAATCGTCCCAAAATATTGAATATCGAACAAGGAACCGTAGAATTACGAAGGGGACACTTCGACATTCGACATTCGATATTCCTTGTTCGATATTGTGCTGTTCAGAAAAAGTACTTATAAAACCAA
>JAUWMJ010000108.1 GCA_030613225.1 Desulfobacterales bacterium | reverse complement strand
ATTTAATGCAACGAGTAGATGCACTTTGTGATGCGGCGCGTGCACCGGTTTATTACATATACGTATTTGGAAATAACTGTGCCCTCCTCTTATCCTGGACTCAAAATCGTTAATAGCCATTATATACAAACCGGCTTCCTGACAAACCAAAGCTAAAAGCTTCCCCACCGTCTGTATCCCCTGGCCTGCTTCACCGCCAACCCTAATTGTTATATCAATGCTCATTTTTACATCCTGTATCATTTTATGAATCACATCCCAAAGAGTTGGTCGATTGATCAGGATTCAAGGATTCGAGGGGTCAAGGGTTCGAGTGAAAATCTCCGAAAAACAAATACATGTAGAAAAATCACTGACTTTTTAGACCGTCTTTTTTATAAACATACTTTAAACATATTAAGGAGTAAGGGCAGAGGAAATGTAAGTGTTTATGCCATCTGTATCAGGCCGTTTGCATTCACTTGGACCCTTGACCCCTTGAATCACCGAATCCTATTCTTCAACTAATTTGGAGAAGATCCCAGTTTATTAACTTACAACAGTCATTTAAAGTTACACAACTTAGGAACTACAAAATCCATGCCAAAGTCCGACTATAGAAAAAAAGACAGCACCATGACATTTTGTATCAAGGGAGGGCTATGCAGGTGTCACACTAAAGTGCTCAACGCAAAGGAGCGCCGCTTATTTCCATCCCTGTACACAGTTGCTCGTCGTTGCTCTATTTTTCGGATAGCCTATGTTTCCAATACGAGGGTTCCCTGCTGCAGTGCATGGCGGCCAGTATCAGAATGTAATGGTCATCGATGGTATAAAGAATTGCGTAGGGAAAGCGTTTGGTCAGGCAGCGTCGTACGTCTTCATCAACAACATTATACAGAAGTGGGGTTTGAGCTATTCCTTTAATCGCCTACTCGATTTCGGCATAAAACGCAGCCGCCAGAGAAGGGCTCTTCTCAGAATAGTACAGTGTCGTTTCTTTGAATTCACCGCGTGCTTCTGGGTGAAACGAGTAGGGCATTTCTTCCCAATAATCTTTCGTACGCTTTCCATCGCTTCGATGCCTGGAATGGGTTTGATTTGGCCGCTTCTCACTTCGCCGAGACGTCTTTTTGCCTCAGTCAGCCAAATACTACGAATTGACTCTTGATCGAGGCTCTCAACAAGTCTTTCGGTCAGTAGTGCCCTTGCTTCGCCAGACAAAGACATAGCCTTCGTTGCTAATTCGTCCACATATACGGTCATAGCGTATCACCTCCAAAGAGAATTGGTTATATGTTACAATAGTCGGACTATAAACGCAAGCTCCATTCTAACACCACAGCAATTCTCGGTGAATGTCTTTTTTTAATGAAAAGAGCTTAAGCAATCAAAAAATAACTGGAGCTATAAAATCAAGATTGAAAACCTAATAAACCAGGGAACGGGGTTCAATAAACAATACTATCTTTATTGCTGTGGTACTTATGGCATATTTATTGCTTTGTATAAAATCAATCCTAATGATTTTTTACTAATTCAATTAAGAGGCGATATACCATGATGATATTAAATGATATCAAAAACAATCAAGACCTTATAAATTCCATAGATTGGGACATGACGCCTGAAGAGGCTGTCAGATTATATCTTGAATGGGGTAATAACTGGGCCGGCGGAAATTACGTAATCCGGTCTAAAGAGGATGAAACTATTTATTTTGTTGTAAACACCTGGAAAGAAAGCCCGGTTATTTATCTTATCAGGCGCAATTCTGAAGATGCTGAAGAGCTCGCAAAAATCGATATGCCGAGCGACTTAAAAAGACGCTTTATGAAAGCAAACGGAAGTATCAAAGGCGTATGTGCGATCGAAGGCGAAGTAAAAAATTGGCTTCAAGAGCAGCTTAATTTCACTTAACTACAACCGGCTTGTTCGGGCTCAGGAGGTAAAAAATGGAGAAAAAAATTCTTGATGCTATGAAAAAAGCAGGAAAACCGGTGAGACCGGGTGAAGTGGCAAAAATGATTGGAGAAGAGAGTAAAGAGGTTTCCAAGATAATCAGCGGTCTGAAAAAACAGGGGAAGGTAATGTCTCCAAAAAGGTGTTACTATTCACCCACAGGGAAATAAATCAATTTATTAACGAATAATGCCCCAAAGCATCTATCTTATGAAAGGAGAGAACTATGGATTTTAATTCAATTGAAGAAATCATTAATTACGCAATCGAAAGAGAAAAGGAAGCTGTACAGTTTTATGAAGAAATAAGCAAGCAGGAAGCCTTTTCAGGAACCAGGGAATCTTTTGAAGAATTTGCAAAAGAAGAGCGAAAACACCAGGCCATGCTTGAAGATTTCAGCATAAATAAAGAAAAAATCTCTGAATACAAACTTGAATGGATAACTGATATAAAGCGGAGCGATTATTTAGTAGACATTGAATATGAAAAGGGTATGCACTATACGGACATATTAAGACTTGCCATGAAGAAAGAGGAAAAAGCACTGAAATTGTACAATGATCTTATGCAAAAAACAGATAATGAAAATGTTATCAAACTGTTTAAGGTGCTGGCCCAGGAAGAAGCCAAGCATAAAGGTTTTATTGAAGGATTGTATGATGATTATATGGCCGATCAGGGAGATTAGGCGAGTTGCGCGTTACGGGTTGCGGGATACGAGTTACGGGTTGCCTGCCTGTGCGTTCCCGTACGCAGACAGGCGTGTTATTAATCGGAAACAATCATTTTTTATAACCCGCATCCCGCAACGCCCAATACGCAATGGTATTTTTTTCCTCTGAAATAGCCACATTTTTCAAACATTGTGTAAAAAAATAGATAGAAGCTAAACCCTCCCATTTGTTGAAATTCTCATTTCAGAGGGGATGGGGAGGGTTTTAGAATAGTTCTGCCGGTCAATTAAAAGCTACCACAATTTCTTCGAAGCTTTTTCTCCATTTGGGAGGAGAAAGCGTCTTATCTTTTAAAAAATACCCCACGGAAATTAATACCGGCACCCAGTATTCTTCTGGAATATTAAAAGCTTCTTTGACCCCTTCATGATCAAAACCATCCATGGGGTGTGTATCAAGACCAAGGCTTTTTGCTGCAAGCATAAGCGCCATGGCAAAAAAACCGGTGTTTTTGACTGCAAAGGCCATCTGCTTTTCTTCACCACTGCCATACAGACCTTTGCAGGCATCAAGAAACCATTGGTGCTGGTCTTTAGTCATAGCACCGGCCTGTATCATCTCTTTAAAGTTTCTTTCCAAAATCGGATGCCCTTCTTTCCATCCATTCCTGTCTGCAAGGACAATAAGGGTCACCGGTGCTTCGCTGACCTTGGGCTGGTTCCAGGCAAGTTCCTGAAGCTTCTTTTTTTCTTCAGGATCTTTTAAAACAATAAGATTCCAGGGTTGAAGGTTAAAGCTTGACGGAGCTTTTGCCGCCATTTCAATCACCTCTTTTAATAATTCATCGGGGACCTTTTTTTCAGGATCGAAAAAATTGATCGCCCTTCGATTATTTATGATATCTTTAAATTCCATAATTGCATCCTTTCAGCGGAAGTTAGATCGCTGGGTTGTTATTTGAGCCAATTCCAAAACGTCCCATTTTGCCCAATCTCTGCGTCAGGCGAAAATTTTAATCCTCGAAATACTAAATGTATTCCTGTGGTTAAAATATTCACCTTCCTTGACCTTGAACAAACTGAAACGTTTTGAAACTGGCTAATCTGCCAATAGACAATTGAAAGATTCTTAGAGCTTTATGCCGTCATTCAGGCTCAAATGAAAACCCGGCTTTTCTTCAAAAAAGCCGGGTTTTTGAAATTCAATGAAACAGTGTATGCTTTGGATCAGCTACCATTTCGACATTCAGGCGCATATAGGGCGTATACAGGCTCGGTTATCGGCCTCATGGGTCAATGGGTGACCCCAATTCCATCTCAAGCGCCTTCGTTGCGCTTAGGCTACTTCGAGATGGAGGTGTTTACCTACCGCTTGAGCATAATTTACCAATGTAGAGAGGCGGATGTCTTCTGCATGGTTTTCAATCCGTGAGATGGCGGATTTTCTGGTGCGCAGTTTATTTGCCACCTGCTCCTGGGTAAGGCCTGATTCAAGACGAGCTTGCTTTAGGAGAATGCTAATTTTGAATTGCTCATATCCTTTGTCAAAATTTTTTGCAAATTTGGGACTCTGCTTCTTTCTTGTTTCAACATATTTATCCAGATCGTCCATCTGTCTACCTCCTGTTCAAATATTCTTTCTTCCGCTTTTCTGCCAGCTTAATCTCCTTACAACGAGTTAATGTTAACCGATCTTTTATATATCTTTTGTTGTAAAAACGTTTCCTGAAATTTGTGGGTTGTGGAGACGTATGGAATTGAAGTTAAGGCGGGCAACTTTGCCTTTTAACTTGTTTAACTCTTTCCTGCGGTGAACCTTTCCTCTTTTGATTTCATATGCATGAATACGGTTCTGCTTTTCTGAAGCCAACAAAAAGTCTATCTCAATTCCTTCTTTGTTCTTGAATACAGTCCCAGCTACGTCAAACTCCATGGGAGGTCTTGCAAGAATTTTTTCTCTAAAGATCATTTCCAGGGTTTTTCCTTCCAAATTAGGAAGGTCTTCCATTATCTGACGTACAATTCTTTGAGTCTGCCCTAACTCTAAAAGGGTCCTGTTCCTCTCTATATACCGGTACCAGAAAAGGATAAACGGATCTTTGATGACATAGCGTGAGTTTTTTGAATTTGATTTCTCCGTCACGGGTATCTCTTTATAAACAAGATCCAGATCGTCAATAAGGAAAGGAAGATAGTTTCCTAAAGAAGTTGTATTAATACCTGCCTGACTCGCAATTTTTGTTGCATCCTGAATACCTTTTGCCATAGCCGAAAAAAGGCCTGTATAAACATGGGACATTTTTTTTAACTCAGGCAACAACATCTTGCTTAGTTCATCACTAAAAAGTCCCATAAGTCCAAGCCAGCTCTTTTCAAGTATCTCCTCAGTGTGTGCCTTGAGTAAATCAAATTGTAACAGAATTTCATAAAATCGAGGATTTGTACCGAACATGGTAAACAGTCTGAGATGTCTTTCCGGCTCAGGAATACCGGCATCAACAAATATATCTCTAAGCACATAAAATCCAAGGGGTTCCAGGTGGATATTCTGATCAAGCCTTCCATACAACGGTGAATGCTCATCAAAAAGAATCTTGTGGAGCAGGGTTCGAACAGATCCGCAAAAAACAATCATGCACGGATATTCTTTTCTTTTAAACTCATCTATATAATACTGAAAAAGAGCCGGTTCCTCTTTATTTTCGAGAAACAGGTTTTGAACTTCATCGAAGAAAATGACCAACTCCTTTCCTTTTGAAAGAAACAGGGAAACGACCTTGAAAAACTCGGAGATGTTCTGCGGTACAGACGTAAATCCAATCTCGTGTAACCGGGTATCAACCTGTTCGAATGTCTTTCTTTGAAGACCTGGTAAACAGAACAGGTAAAGGCAATTCTTCTTCTTTTTGCCGGCTTCCATCCATAGGCGTGTTTTACCTATACGTCTTCGGCCGATAATGGCTGTGAACAAAGCGCCTTTTTTAGCGGCTTTAAACCAGCTGTTAATAATAGAAAGCTCTTTTTTTCTTCCATAGAATTTCATAATGGTTGACAGATTATCTGTTCATAGATAATCTGTCAACAGATAATTGAATATTTTCTGCCTTCTATGGCCATATGATTTTTCTATCTCCCGAAATGATGATGTATAATGAGGAGTTGAGCGAAACAAACTCTCATTCCTGTGCCTGAAAATTCTCAAGTCATATTTACTATGAACTCGAATACGAACGCAACTCTGCATAGCATGTAGAAGCATCTCTATACCCTTGATCATAGGCCGCATAGAGTTTCTCAGTATTTCTTTCAATTCGCCCAACATATAGTTCTCCGCGAGGTCGAACAACAAAAACATCACCCCGTTGTTCAAGCTGATCGACAAAATCCATTGTCTCGTTATACCTGGCATATCGACTTGCAAGGGCTTTGCACAGGCCCTTGTACCGCGGGTATCGCAAATAGGCAAATCGCATAAGGCGAGAGGGTTCTTTTCTATAGCCTTTTGGGCGAGTGAGAACGAGAACGTTTTTATCGTTACCGTCATCAATAGACTTGCGGATCGGAATCGGATCAGATAAACCTCCGTCCATCATAATCCGTCCGTCATAATTAACAGGTTTAGCTATAAACGGCAGGCTGCACGATGCCTGGAGTATTTTCATATAGGCAGCCTCCCCAAGCCCTTTTTTCTCATAATAGAGAGGTTCACCGGTTTCACAATCCGTAACAGTAGTGATACATTTTATGTCACTTTGCATAAAGGTTTTAAAATCAAATGGAACCAGGGAATTAGGGAGTGTATTAAAAATGAAACTCATACCAAACAATTCACCTTTAAGAAACAGCCGACGGTAGCTCAAATAACGAGAGTCTTTAACATAACGAATATTAACTACCTTGTTTCTTTCAGGTTGTTGCGATACATAATTTGCAGCATTACAGGCCCCCATGGAAACACCAACCACATAAGAAAAATGAACTTCTCGATCCACAAAGAAACGGAGAACGCCCGAAGTATAAACGCCCCTGAGGCCGCCTCCTTCAAGAATCAATGCTTTATAATCTGAATACATTTTACATTTGCTTACGGCACGGACAACGTGCTGAAAAAGCAAGCAATAAGATGGTTAAAAGGAAAGAAGTAATTATAAACGATGAAATGAGTAGAAATCTAAAAATGGCCTGGCTTTTTTTAGTCAGAGTTGATCCGCTTGTTCTCCGGTAAATTACTATACTGCGACAGGCGTGAGAGTAAAAATACGAGCAAGTTGCGCAGCACTCTTAACGTCACCCTGCCGCAATGCATTGCGAATATCATCCAGCTTGTATGCATCATCAAGAGATAAATAAGGGGACCAGCCTTTATTCATATCGATCAATTCGACATCAACCTCGGCAACATATTGTCCCTCGTGCACGAGCTTTGTATATCGTCTTTTTTTCATTATATCCTCCTCAGAAAATCTGTTGTCCACCGATCGGCATCAGGTCTGTAAGCAGTAACCAAAACGGCTGGTGAAGAAGCGTCCTTGGGAATTCCCCAAACCACGTGTATCGGATTGTCAAAACGATCTTTCAATAATACCAATACACATGGACCTTTTGGATAGTCAGGATAATCTTCTACAACTAATGCATCCGAAACTCTTGCCATGATATCCCGGACAAAAATGTTGTCTTCCGCAAGCTCATCATAACCATGGTCGGATATTACAACTTCATTACGTTCAATCAGTCTCAGAACTCTCTCGAATGTCTCATTCATATTTTATATAATACAATAATCAGGGACTATTTGGCAATAATATTCTTTTCCCCACAATAGTCTTATGGCGGAGAACGTATAGAGTTTTATCCATTGTCCCGCAGTACAAAAAGCCAGGAGAAAGCCCAGTTTTGCAGAAACAGTTGTAATGGAGGTCGGACCACGCTATCTTATTAATATTTAAGGATTACCGCCCTAAAAATAGGTGTTTTTTGGTAACTCCTCAATCACTTCATATAAGTCCTTATATACCTGTTGTGGATCATTACCGTGAATCCCTGTTATAAGATCAGGGCACTTGCCTATGTAGACATGGTCTTCTTCACTCCACTCCACCCATTTGTGGTATTTATCACTTCTCTTCATTTTTTCACCTCTTCAATTGCTTGCCGTATTTGTTTTTCCTGATACTGCTTGGAATCTTCACAGGATTTTCCGCTTATATATCTTTGGTTGTAAAAATAGTTCCTGAAATTTGTGGGTTGTGAAGCCGTATGGATTTGAAGTTAAGGCGGGCAACTTTGTCTTTCAACTTGTTTAACTCTTTCCTGCGGTCAACCCTTCCTCTTTTGATTTCATATGCGTGAATACGGTTCTGCTTTTCTGAAGCCAACAAAAAGTCTATCTCAATTCCTTCTTTGTTTTTGAATACAGTCCCAGCTATGTCAAACTCCATGGGAGGTTTTGCAAGAATATTTTCTCTAAAGATCATTTCCAGGATTTTTCCTTCCAGATTAGGAAGGTCTTCCATTATCTGACGTACAATTCTCTGAGTCTGTCCTAACTCTAAAAGGGTCCTGTTCCTCTCTATATACCGGTACCAGAAAAGGATAAACGGATCTTTGATGACATAGCGTGAGTTTTTTGAATTTGATTTCTCCGTCACGGGTATCTCTTTATAAACAAG
>JAUWMJ010000194.1 GCA_030613225.1 Desulfobacterales bacterium | reverse complement strand
GGTTTCAGGTGTCGGGTGTCAGGTTTCAGGCTGGCTCTCGCTTTTTTACTACTGACACCTGACACCCGACACCTGAAGCTTGAGTGCAGTGTCCAATTATTATGCAATCCTGCGTCACATAAGGGCTCGCCGCGATTTTTTGATGATTGATGACGAGGTCTGTTATTGAACTTCAGACCTCGTTGAGTGGTTAAGTGGTTTAGCAGGAAAATAATTACTATTATTTCCAGATGTTACAACTTTTCAAACACCGAATGTCCAATTTTCAAGCAAATAATGGATATGCTCATTATAACAACAACTTAACAACTCAACTACTTAACCACTTAACGAGATCTGGAGCTTTGACAAAAGGCGTGTAATACTTTGGGACCATAACATATTTGATGAATTCGTAAAAAGTCGAATTCATCAGGTTTTAGGTTTTAGGTTTTAAGTTAATGATATTATCTGTTTTAACAGAGACTTAAAACTTAATTCCTAAAACTTAAAATGTTTCGTAAAAAGTGGTTTTTTACTTTTTACGAAACCATCGAGATTAATCCATGGCATCCGGCACATCAAAACCGCTGTCTTCAAGAGCTTTTTTTATAATATCCGTTTTGCAGACAGAAAGCCTAAAATAGTATATTCGTTTACTTGTTTGCTGAGCCGTTATCCCTACATTAATTATATCTCCGCCATTGTCATTGATAATCTGCAAAGCCTTTCTGAATAATCCGGGTTCATCTTTTATCACAACATCTATACGGGAACTGGCGGTAAGAATGCCCATCATATCGATAAAAGCCCGAAGTATATCCGATTCAGTTATTATGCCTACCAGCTTATTTTTTTTAACTACCGGGATGCCGCCTATTTTGTGCTTGTAAATAAGCTGTGCCGCAAGTTCTATATCATTATCAGGTTCTACGGTTATCGGTTTTTTTATCATTAGATCTGTTAAAGTAAGGTCTCCCACCATGGAAGGGATAAGACCCTGTTTTAAATCAGCAAGTGTTAGAAAACCCTTCAGTATCTTTTTTTGTGAAACAACAGGCAGGTGCCGGATGGAGTTGACTTTCATAAGTTCAATAGCATCGCTGACAGAAGCTTTTTCCGTGATAGTGATCGGGTTCGGAATCATTAATGCATTTATTTTCATAACATGATGTCCTCGGTTTCAAAGGGATAGTTGATTTATTTTTTGTAACCCAGGTTCAAAGTTCCTGGGTTCACGGTTCAGGGTTAAGCAGATGAGTTGATAGCTGTTAAACTTATAACTCAAGTTTCGCACCCCTATTTTGCAAAAAGTGATGCCCTGATGGCGCATAATATATAAGATCAGACGTGAATCGAGACGGTTATATTATTTTCTGGAAGGTGATATGTTGGTCACAGCCTCCACTCTTTCGCAGTGTCCTGATATTTGGGCCTGATATTTGGTATAGACGTACAACTTTATAGAATTTAGCAACTCATGCACTTTATCCAAAATATCAGGACACGCTGCTAACTGATTTTATTCATATCACCTGGAAGAAAATGATATAACCGTCTCGATTCACTCCTTCGATACGAATCTACTCTTCAAGAATTAAAGCTTTGCTGTAGATAAGAGGTGCGAAACTTGAGTTACTATATTTTTATAGACAGTTTCAAAGGTCTCAAAGGGACGTTTTGAAGCTACCCTCTTTTGCGCTCAGATATTGAAGCCGGCTGATAATTGCAAAGGGGCTCTTCGGCCAGGAAATCGCCGGTGGCTTCATAGGCCCTTGCCCGGCATCCGCCACAAACTCTTTTAAACTCACATTTACCGCACTTTCCCTTCAGTTTATCATAGTTGCGCAGAGATAATAAAATATCTGAATTATTCCATATCTCGGCAAAAGAATTTTTTGTAACATCCCCGCAATTTAAGTCCAAAAATCCGCATGGCTGAACAATACCTGTATGTGAAATAAAACAGAACCCGATGCCACCCAGACACCCACGTGTTACTGCGTCCAGACCGTGTGATTTGAATGTGATGGACTTGTTTTCTTTTTTCGCCCTTTGTCTGAGGATCCGGTAGTAATGTGGAGCACATGTCGCTTTCAGTTGCAGGGGAGTTTTTTCCCTCTGGTCATAAAACCAGTTCAATGTATTTTCATATTCATCTGCTGCAATTTCCTGGTCCACAATATATTTTCCTCTGCCGGTAGGCACAAGAAGAAAAATATGATGGGCGACAGCACCAAGTTTTATAGCAAGATCCTGTATGATTGGAATTTGATCAAGATTTGTCTTTGTAATCGTAGTGTTTACCTGGAATTCAACACCCGCTTCCTTTGCCAGTTTTATTCCGTTTAGAGCACCTTCAAAAGCCCCCTTAACCCCGCGGAAACTGTCATGGCTTTCTGCTGTGGCACCGTCTAAGCTGATACTTATCCTTTTAATGCCTGAATCTGCCATTTGGTTGGCATAAGCTTCGGTCATCAGAGTGCCGTTAGGCGCCATAACCATTCTAAGACCTTTATCTGTGCCGTATTTTGCGATATCGAAGATGTCGCTACGCAAAAGCGGTTCTCCACCCGTAAGTATGACAATCGGTTTGTCGACCCGGGCAATCTGATCCAGAAGACGAAAAGAGGCCTGGGTGTCAAGTTCTCCGGTATACGGGCCTTTTGTTGCCGATGCTCGGCAGTGCACGCAGTCCAGGTTACAGTTGCGTGTAGTTTCCCATGCAACAAGGCGAAGGGTTGCTTCTTTTTTCTCGCTGTGTGGATGAGATTTTATTTGTTCACTATGTTCCATTTTAATATTTTAGTCCTTTAAAAATTGAATGATAAAATCAGTCGGATTTAGCTTGTTTTTTTATTAACAATTCACAATTCACAATTGATAATTGATATTAGTTAATGATAATAGTCCATTTTTCTCTCAACCTGACGGTTATGGCTTTAAGGAGAAAACATTTTAAAACCGTCTCACCTAAATAAAATCAGCGGTTTAGTTCCTGTGCCGCTTCCATTGCAAAATAAGTAAGGATCATATCTGCACCTGCCCGTTTGATTGCTATGAGGGTTTCCATCATAACCTTTTTACCGTCTATCCAGCCCATTTTTTCGGCTGCCTTGATCATTGCATACTCACCACTGACGTTATAAGCTGCCAGCGGGAGATCTATCTCATCACGGATGCGGCAGATAATGTCAAGATAGGGCAGTGCTGGCTTTATCATTATAATGTCGGCTCCCTCTTCAACATCCATGGTAACTTCCCGGATGGCTTCCAGTGCATTTGCGGGGTCCATCTGATACGTTCTGCGGTCTCCGAATTTAGGTGCCGAATCGGCAGCCTGGCGAAAGGGGCCGTAATAAGCTGAACAGTACTTGGCAGCATAAGACATTATGGGAATATTGCTCAGGCTGTTTTCATCAAGGGCATTGCGAATTTCAGCCACGCGGCCGTCCATCATATCTGAAGGGGCAACCATGTCGGCACCCGCCTTTGCATGGGACAGGGCGGTCCTTGCAAGAAGATCCAAAGTAGCGTCATTGTCTATTGTATTGCCTTCTACAATGCCGCAGTGGCCATGATCCGTGTATGAGCACAGACAGACATCTGTTATCACTACAAGCTCAGGCAATTTGTTTTTAAGCGATTTTACGGCTTTCTGGACAATACCGTCTTTTGCATATGCACTGGTAGCAAGGGGGTCTTTTTTATCCGGTATTCCAAAAAGCATTACGGCAGGGATACCCAGTTCAAACGCCTTTCCTGACGTTTTTATAAGATTGTCTATTGATAACTGAAAATGCCCGGGCATGGAAGGAATTGTGTTTTTAACGTTCTTACCGCTGATGGCGAAAAGCGGTAGGATCATGTCATCCACAGAAAGGGTTGTTTCGCGTATCATTCGCCGAAACGCATCATTTTGCCTCAGGCGTCTTGGTCTGTAATCAGGAAACAGCATGATGTTGTCCTTTTCTTTCAGCTTTCCATTAACGGTGAACTTGTAAAAATTAATACTGCAACGTAATGTATCAGCTTTATACAGCAATAGTTTTTTTATATCACATCGTTACGGGTTATTCGCCGGAATATTCATCTGGATTTTGAACCCGCAACTCGCCAGCCACGACGAAGCCCGTAGGGCGAAGTCGAGCAACACGCAACCCGAAACGCTAATATGATAACCAACCGGACGAATTTTAAAAAATGTATTATGTGTAACGATAAACGTCGTTGCAGGGTTAAGTTATTTCTTCATCAGTAAGATAACAAGCCGGATCAGGTGCCCACACATCTCCGGTCACAGCTTCCGCACGCACTCTGAAATTACCAGCACAGATATCGAGCCATTTGCACCTTGCGCACCTGTCTTTTACATGCTTTTTCTTTTCCTTGAGCTTTTTCATAAGAGGTTCTGACGTATCTGTCCAGATTTCGGAAAACGGGCGATCCTTAATGTTCCCAAAACTGTAATGACGCCAGAATTGATCGGCGTAAACTTCACCATCCCAGCTTATACATCCTATGCCCCTTCCGGAATTATTCCCTTCGTTCATCTTAAGAAGTTCAAGAACATCTTTTGCACGCGCAGGATTTTCTTTAAGGAGCCTCAAATACAGATATGCGCCGTCTGCGTGATTATCAACGGTTAAAACTTCTTTTGGTTTTCCCTTTTCATGCAGCGCCTTTGTTCGATCAATTATAAGGTCAACAGCTTTCCTCGATTCTTCATGGGACAGGTCTTCATCAACAAGTTTTGAGCCGCGCCCGGCATATACAAGGTGATAAAAGCAGACTCGAGGGATTTCCATATCCTCAAGAAGATCAAATATATGCGGAATCTCTACTGCATTGAATTTGTTTATCGTAAATCTAAGGCCGACTTTTATACCTGCTGCCTTGCAGTTTTCAATTCCCTTAAGCGCAGATTTAAAAGCTCCTTTCATTCCTCTGAATTTGTCATTGATCTCTTCCATCCCGTCTATGCTTATGCCGACATAGGACAGACCGATTTCTTTTAATGTTTCGGCCATTTGACTGGTAATAAGTGTGCCGTTTGTTGATATCACGGCGCGCATACCTTTTTTTACAGCGTAGTCTGCAAGCTCAGGGAGGTCCTTTCGGACCAGGGGTTCTCCTCCGGAAAACAGGAGTACAGGTACTCCGAACCTGGACAGATCGTCTATCAGTCGTTTGCCGTCTTCAGTTGACAGTTCATTGTCAAACGATTTGTCTTTAGCATGCGCGTAACAGTGGACACATTTTAAATTACATCTTCTGGTGATATTCCATACAACCACAGGTCGCTTATCACGCGAAAACTGAAGGAGATGAGAGGGCAGTTGTGATGACATTCGTCCATAGCGAAGTGCATCAGATGGTTCGACTGTACCACAGTATAATTTAGAAATTCCTATCATATAGACCTCGTGATTTGGTTTCGAAAAATGCAGAGGCAATTTCAAAACGTCCCCTTTTGTCCGATATCTGCGTCCCCGATGAGCGGGATCTACGCTTTGCTTCGACAGACTCAAATTTTGGCACTTTAGTGAAGCTTCAGCGCTATCCTCGAAATACTACATGTATTCCTGCCTGTCCTAGCGAAGCGTAGATCCCGCATATCGGGGCCCCGTAGGTCTGGCAGATCATACTGGGGTGGTTAATCCGCCTGAGGCGGATCGCCTTCCCCCGCTCAAAGTCCTGGATCTTCGACTTGATCTCGAACAAAATTTAACATTTTGAAACTGCCTCTGCCTGTAAACAAAAAGGTTGAGTTGTGAGTTGCCAGTGAAGAAAAACTCACAAATCAACTGTTCAGATTTTTTGTAAACCTTCAACCCCTGAACCTTGAACTCTGAACCCATGAACGGTTACAACATAGCATACATTATTTTAACCGGCAACCAGAAACAAAAATCGTGATGCTTTTTTACACGATTTTTTTATTCGGTAAAACAGTAACTTTTTAACGAAACATTAATGCTATGTAATCAGTTCATCTTTAATCAATTCGCTTATAAAAGATTCAGGGTTCAGCAGCGCTTTTCTTGTAATAAAAAACCGGTTTCTTTCTGTTTTTTCCCGAACCAGCTTCAGACCAAGCTCAAAGTCTTCTGTAAGCTGTTTATAAAAAGCGTCAATGCGTATTTCGGATGTTACAAGCTGTTCAATAATATAATCGATGGCATCTTCTTCTAAAACAATATTAATATCATGTGTTTTAAAAAAGTACAGTTCGATCTTTTTAATTTCATCATAAAAGGATTTAATTCTCTTTATGGTAATTCCGGTATCCATTATATGCCTGGTGTAATACTCGGCTATAACGTCAATACGGGATGGAGTCATTGTCAGGTTGTGTTTTTCAGACAGATTTTTATTATGCGATTTTAAGTAA
>JAUWMJ010000106.1 GCA_030613225.1 Desulfobacterales bacterium | reverse complement strand
AAAGGTTCAGACCCATATCAAAAAAGAGCATGAAACAAAAGGCTTTGGAGGGCGGTTCGGCGCCGGACTTCCCCGTATCAGCGATGGTTCTTTTTTGTTTTTGCAGCATATGATTTCCAAAATGAAACCGTCCAACAACGGTACACGGCTTGGCATCGTCTTTAACGGTTCTCCTCTTTTTTCCGGCGGCGCCGGCAGTGGAGAAAGTGAAATTCGAAAATGGATCATTGAAAATGATATGCTGGAAGCCATCATAGCCATGCCGGACCAGCTTTTTTACAACACCGGCATATTTACTTATATCTGGATTTTAACAAACCGGAAACCGGTTGAACGTAAAGGAAAAATCCAGGTGGTCAATGCTGTTTCATTTTTTGAAAAGATGAGCCGGAGCCTGGGTAATAAAAGAAATGAGATCAGCGACAGACAGATAGACGAGATAACCGAAATTTATGGAGATTTCATTGAAGGTGAATTTTGCAGGATATTTGACAATGAAGATTTCGGCTATAACCGGATTACAGTTGAACGACCTTTGAGACTCAACTTCCAGACATCAGAAGAAAGAATAGATCTGCTTGAAAATGAAAAGGTATTTCAAAATCTTTCTAAACCGAAAAAAAAAGGCAAAGCAGGCTTGAAGCAAAAGGAAGAAGGAGAGAAAATTCAACAAGATATACTTGCAGTGCTTAAAAGTATGGATGGTTCTGTGGTTTTTATGAACAGGGATAAATTTGAACAAATCCTCAAAGAGCATTACAAAAAATATGGATTGTCATTACCTGCACCGATAAAAAAAATGATTTTAAAAGCCCTGTCCGAACAGGATGAAACAGCAGATATATGCCTGGATAAAAAAGGCAATCCCGAGCCTGACACAGCACTGCGGGATAATGAAAATGTTCCTTTAAAGGAAGATATCAGGGAATATTTCGAGCGGGAAGTCCTGCCCCATGTGCCGGACGCCTGGATTGATGAGAGCAAAACAGTAAAGGGCTATGAGATCAATATTAAGAAATATTTTTACAAATACAAACCGCTCCGGCCGTTAGCCGATATCCGTGCCGACATTCTATCCCTGAAACAGGAGACCGAAGGGATGAACCAGGAGGTGTTGGAGGGATGAGCAATAAAACAATAGCAACAGGTTCAGGTTCACAGATAATTATCTATCAGGCGGAAGATGGGAATATTAAGATTGATGTCAGGCTTGAGAATGAGACTGTCTGGTTGACCCAAAAGTTAATGGCTGAATTGTTTCAAGTCACAATTCCAACTATTAATGAACATGTAAAAAATATCTGTAATGAGGCAGAACTCGTGTCTGAAGCAACTATTCGGAAATTCCGAATAGTTCAAAAAGAGGGTAATAGGGATGTTGCGCGGCATGTCGATTTTTACAATCTCGATATGATCATTTCCGTGGGGTACCGTGTAAAATCGCATATAGCTACCCGCTTCCGCCAATGGGCGACCCGGCAACTCAGGGAATACATTGTCAAAGGCTTTGTACTGGATGATGAGAGGCTAAAAAACCCTGATCAGCCTTTCGATTATTTTGATGAACTTCTGCGCCGCATTCAGGATATTCGGACTTCGGAAAAGCGTTTCTATCAAAAAATCACCGATATTTACGCCACCAGCGTGGATTATGATCCCACACAGCAAATCAGTATTGATTTCTTCAAGACTGTTCAAAACAAACTGCATTGGGCAATAACCGGAAAAACCGCAGCCGAGATTATTCACCAGCGGACGGACAGCGAAAAATCAAACATGGGTTTAACCAACTGGCGCGGTACAAAGGTACGCAAACAGGATGTAGCCATTGCCAAAAACTATTTGGAGGAGGAAGAGTTGCGGGCGTTGAACAATCTGGTTGAGCAGTATCTGATTTTTGCCGAAGGCCAGGCAATGCGGCGGATTCCCATGTATATGAAACTCTGGATTAATAAACTGGATGGTTTTTTAAGGTTAAACGATCGGAATATCCTCAACCATGCTGGAAAAATCTCCCATCAAATGGCAAAAGAACTGGCGGAAAGGGAGTATGACAGGTTTCATCAAGCCCGTTTACAGATCGAAGCACGCCAGGCAGATGAGAAGGACTTTGAATGCCTGGCGAGAAAAATTGAAAGTAATGGCAAAGGACGGAGGCAATGAAGCCATATCCGAAATATAAAGAGTCCGGGGTTGAGTGGATTGGGAATGTGCCGGAGGGGTGGGAAGTTAAAAGAATTAAACACTCTACATATGTTAAAGGGAGAATCGGGTGGCATGGTTTAAATAGTAATGATTTTATTAACGAAGGGCCTTCTCTAGTAACGGGGACAGATTTTTCAAATGGAAGAATAGATTGGAATACTTGTTACCATGTGTCAATGGAGCATTATGACAAAGATCTATTTATACAGCTTAAAGAAAATGATTTGCTAATAACAAATGATGGCAGTATTGGCAAAGTCGCTATTGTACAAGGCTTGGAAGGGCGAGCAACTTTGAATAGTGGAATTTTTGTCACACGACCTCTAAATAATAAATACCTTACGACATATTTGTATTGGGCACTTAATTCATCTGTATTTGCTAATTTTATTGATTACAACAAAACAGGATCGACTGTGTTGCATTTGTATCAAGATACATTTGATAACTTTTCGTTTCCTTTGCCCTCGATAAATGAACAAAAATCCATCGTCGCCTACCTCGACCGCAAAACCACCCAAATCGACGACCTTATCTCAAAAAAGCAAAAACTCATTGAACTGCTGAAGGAGGAGCGTGCTGCAATAATCAATCAGGCCGTAACAAAAGGATTGAATCCCGATGTGCCGATGAAGGATTCGGGGATTGAATGGCTGGGGGAAGTGCCGGAGCATTGGGAGGTGAAGAGGCTGAAATATGTTATAGACTTATTTGATCATAAGCGTGTTCCTTTAAGTGCTGATATTGCCGATAAAAAGCAAGAGCATTTTGTTTGCATTTCCCTTAACGGCGCTCACGAAGTGATTAAAAAAAGGATCGTCACCATCGGTCTTGTGGATCGTAGCCCGGTTCATCCACGTGAAGTTTATGCCGATGTCATATCAGACAGGGCAGCCGCTGTAATATTTGCACATAACCATCCCTCCGGTGATTTGAAACCGAGCAACAGCGATCTGAAAATGCATGAACAACTTACCGAAGCGGGAACGATCCTCGGCCTACGAATCCTCGACCACATCATAGTAACAAAAAAGGGATATTTCAGCTTCCAGGAAGCAGGGTTGATCGGTTAACATAGAGCGAAACCTTTGGATGTTATGTGAAATATTGACATTTAAGACATCCCATTACCGCAATCTCTTTGTTGCGGCGTTGTCTGCTGCCGTTTTCGTAGCCCATGCCAGCCCTGCCAGTAAGACAGAATCGTTTTGCAAGGAAATCCTCTCCTGGCAAAAACCGATTTATACATTTGACAGTGATTATAACTAGAACATCATAGACTTGGGAGCACAACCAACAAGACCGGAAAATGTTTCTGAGTGGGGAAAGTTTTTGCAACTTGACAAATTTTATAATGGGCGAAGTGAAAATAGGAACTCGAATTAATCTTGATAGTATAACTTATCGGGAGCCGGCTAAATACCCTTTGGATTGAAAAATGGCAGATTATTCATCAGTATCCATACCACCTCCCAAAAATTGGCAGGATTTTGAACGCCATTGCAGGGTGCTTTTCGAGCGTATTCTCAACGATCCAAGCACTTGTTTAAATGGGCGTCATGGGCAACAGCAAAATGGTGTTGACATTTGGGGAAGACGAGGCGGTTCGGGTGGTCACTATGTCGGCGTTCAATGCAAAGGCAAGGACAGTAATTTCTGAAAGAAAGTCACTGAGAGTGAGCTTAGAAGAGAGGTGGAGCAGGAATCGGTGTCACGACTTGATTAGCGTATTAGCTGACATCTGTTTACGCAGATACATTGAAAAAGGTGGCAAAAGGGGATATATTAAATTTATCAACTTATTTTTCCTTCACACCGTAAAAGTTTAATACGCCTCTATACGCTCCAAGATCAAAATCGTGGAAGGGAATTAATTGTGAATAAAAGGGTAAAGCCTAAAAAGAAAAGGAAAAGACCCAGATAACAGAAACGCATGGATTCGGAGGTAGCTGGACGAAGAAAAACTCAAACGGGTAGAAAAATACCTGAAAGCTTATGCTACCATTATGAATAAGCAAGACTTTCGGTTTGCTTATATTGATGCCTTTACCGGTAATAATGTCAAAAAAGTCATCTATTGAATGGACTGAATCCACGTGGAACACCATTACGGGCTGTTCTAAAATAAGTCCGGGATGTAAAAACTGCTATGCCGAAAGAATGGCTAAAAGATTAAAAGCTATGGGTCAACCAAATTATCGTAACGGCTTTAAAATAACTACTCACCCACATGCAACCGAACTGCCATTGAAATGGAAAAAACCTCAAACCATCTTCGTGAATTCCATGAGTGACATTTTCCACGAATTAGTTCGGAAAGCATTTATCCTTCAATTGTTTGATGTAATGAATAGAGCAGACTGGCACTTATACCAAATATTAACCAAACGATCCGAAAGAATGCTTGAGCTGAATTCAGAAATCCCATGGGCAAAACATATCTGGATGGGAGTAACTGTTGAAGATGCAGATTATAAATTTAGAATAGACGATTTACGAAAAGCAAAAGCAAACGTAAAATTTTTATCATTTGAGCCATTAATCGGGAATGTTGGAAAAGTTAATCTTAAAGGAATAGATTGGGTTATTGTTGGCGGAGAATCCGGTCCCGGAGCAAGACCAATGAAGGAAGAATGGGTACTTGAAATAAAAAAACAATGCATAAAATACAATGTTCCGTTCTTTTTTAAACAATGGGGCGGTGTGCGTAAGAAAAAAAACGGCCGGACTCTATTAAATAAAACATGGGATGAAATGCCTGTTTATTCGTGACCGTACGCAAACAAGGAAAAATGCAAACGCTGATTAAGTAAAAAGATTGGTGTCGCAGCTTGGATTGTAAATTATTAATTTCGGAACAGAACAGTAAACAGAACAGGGTCACATCTTAAATATTAACTATTGGTTTAGAAGAGACCTTTGGCAAGGTAGTTGACTAAATTGAATAAGTCAAATGCCGTTGGGGAATGGAGATGAGTTTTCAGAGGGGGTAAGGAACGATTATGAACCAGAAAAATGTCGCGATCATGAAAGAGTTAAAGGAGAGATTGCAAAGGAAATTTGACTTTATCTCGAAGGTAATACTGTTTGGTTCTCAGGCCACAGGCCAGGCAGTTGAATTTTCGGACTACGATATACTTATCATAGTCAGTCGTCCCATTTCCTGGCAGCAGCGAAGGGAAATTGTAGATGAAGTTTATGTTTCCGATCTCAAGTATAACATCTTGACAGATGTAAAAGTTTTTTCCGAACTGGAGCTGAAAAGTTTGAAGGGAAAACAACCTTTTGTCCAACATGCTCTGCAAGAGGGGGTGGCGGCATGAAAGATAATGAGAAAAATTCGCTAATTTAACATAGAATTGCAAGAGGAACGGATACTATTGAAGAAGTCTCGTTTTTGATCAAGAACAAAAAGTTTCTGCTGGCAGTTAATAGAATATACTATGGCATGTTCTATATAATATCAGCGCTTTCCTTAAGATATGACTTTTCTACCTCAAAACACCAACAACTGATTGGTTGGTTCAACAAGGAATTCATTTCCACCGGTGAGATTGACCGAAAATATGGCAGGATACTGCACAATGCATACAACAATAGGTCTACAGGAGATTATGATGATTTTGCAGAGTTTGACGAGGAGGATGTCAAAAAGTCCTTCGATGAAATGAAGGACTTTATCAGAACAATCAGAGCATTACTGTAAGCCTCATTAGGAGAAGAAATGGCGGGATATACTGGACAATCCAACAAGAAAACATTTTACAGAATTGCTGAACCTCAAAGAGGAATTTAAAGACAGTAATAATGTCAAAAAACTCATCTGTTGAATGGACAGAGTCCACGTGGAATCCAATTACGGGCTGTTCTAAAATAAGCCCGGGATGTAAAAACTGCTATGCCGAAAGAATGGCTAAAAGATTAAAAGCTATGGGACAAACAAATTATCGTAACGGCTTTAAAATACTGGATTCCGGCTTTCGCCGGAATGACAAAAAATACATTTTTTGACTTTTTACGAGTTCATCAATTTTTACTTTTTATAAAGCGTGAATTATTGGAGACTGGTACAAGGATACGCAAAGCCAGGCCAGGGTAAAAGCAGCAGTTGAGAAAGGTGTTTTTATGTCACAAATATTTCCAGACCCTATTAGAAATCTTCCTGAGTCTGATATCCCTTAAGAGGGAATAAAAGCCTATCTATCTCAATCCGATACCCATCAGATAATATTCATGGAATTTGAAAAGGATGTTGATTTACCTGAACATTCTCATGCTGCTCAGATCTGTATCGTAATGGAGGGAAAGATAGATTTGACGATAGATGGTAAACAGCAAACTTATTCTAGAGGTGATCGATATTACATCCCCGAAGGTGTATTACACTCATAACTTTGGAACGGCAAACTGGATTATATTATTTAAAATCGGCTGGTTGTAAATCCCGATAAGCATAATACCAAGAGCTGTAATTATTGTGGGGATCAGCATGCTCATAGGAGCTTCGCTGATTAATACTTTTTCATGCCCGTGCCCGTGTCCGTGCCCGTAAGTCTCGGAGAAGCCATACCCTATCTCGAAAATCCTGAAAAATAAAATAATATTAATCAGACTCGATAAAAGAAGCGCAGCAACAAAGGCCCAGCAATCGGCAATAATTGCGCCCTGGATGAGATACCATTTGCTGAAAAACCCGCAGGTCGGCGGAACACCGATTATTGAAAGTGCTGTAACGACAAAGGCGGCCATGGTATATGGCATCTTCTTAAAAAGGTCTTTAAAATCAGTAAGGTTATGGCCTTTCGTCTGGTAGTAAACAATACCGGCTACGACAAACATCCCAAGTGTCATAATGGCGTCATTTAAAATATGAAGAATGACTCCTTTAATAGCTACTGAGTTAGCAATGCCCGTGCCGCCGACCATATATCCGATTTCCGCCACAACAATATAGCAAAACATTCGCTTGAAATCGGTCTGGGCGAGTGCCATAACAGTTCCTGCAACAATCGCCGCAATCCCCAGCCAGATCATGATATCGGTTACCGGAAGCATATCTATAGACAGGGAAGGTTTAAAAACAGTAAACATTATCCTTAACATTATATAAACAGCAATCTTGGTCATCAAAGGAGCAATCAGAGCGCTTGCTGCGGATGGAGCCTTGGTATATGCATCGGGCAGCCAGACATGCAGCGGGAAAAGAGCCATCTTTATGGCTATCCCGACAAAGAAAAAAGCAAAAGCGACAAGGATGACCTTTGAGCCATACAGCTCGGGTAAAAGCCTGGAAAGATCGGCAATATTAAGTGAGCCGGTTGCAATATAGAGGTAGCCTACTCCCAGCAGATAAAAGCAAGCCCCGATGGTTCCCATGATTATATACCTGAAACTGGCGAATGGAGCTCCATCTTCGCCCACAGCTATCAAGGCATAGCCTGTCAATGCTGTAATTTCCAGGAATACGTAAAGGTTAAACATATCGCCGGTAATAACAATTCCTAAAAACCCTGTTACCTGAAGCAAAAAAATTGTATAGAAATAGACAATACTGCCATCTAACTCTTGTTCAAGACTTCTTTTGGAATATACGGCAACAAGCAGAGCTGTTGTTGATATAATGACCAGCATCAGGGCGTTAAGATGGTCAATTACGAGCTCGATCCCCCACGGAGGAGCCCAGCTGCCCAGATAATAGTGTATGACGACTCCAGTATCAATGACTCTGCCCAATACAAAAATTGAGCAAAGCATACATAGGGCAAGAGATAGAATCACCCATGGGTAGCAAAGGTTTTCCCTCCACCATCCAAGCAGGGGTGTAATTACAGCAAACAGCAAAGGTATTATAATAATAAAAATAGGAAACTGATCTGTCATTTTATGGCCTTTAAAATTTCATCTTCTTCCAGAGTATTATATCTTCTGTATATTTTTATAACTATAGCCAGTGCCACACCGAGGGTGGCAACCATAACCACAATAGCTGTAAGCATGAGCACGTGAGGCAGAGGGTTAATGTAGGAAGAAGCCTCAATGGCATGGCTGACATGTTCGCCGTGCCCGTGGGCATGCTCTATAATAGGCAGGGTAGCGCCTCCTTTTTTGTATGCAGTAGAAACATAAAAAAGAATAATCGCTGTCTGGAAGATATTCATGCCGATG
>JAUWMJ010000315.1 GCA_030613225.1 Desulfobacterales bacterium | reverse complement strand
CGGTATCGAAGAAGACCGCCTGCGGGCCAGATGGGTTTCTTCGGCTGAAGCACCTGAATTTGTCGAAGAGATAGAAGATTTCATTAAGGCTTTGCGCGCAATGGGACCTTCACCGCTGCAAAAAGATTATGTTGAGAGTAGTATGTTGGCCGTTGCAACCGGATGAACAAATGTTAGCTTTTTGAAAATACCTGACAGGATAACAGGATAAACAAGATTATTTTCAAGTACATAAATGAAGTTAAATGCTCATGCAGCTATCTGGTAAAAGGGGACGTTTTGAATTGGCTCTAAGGATTTAGATTTGAATTATCAGGATAAGCTTAGATAATTTGTAACCGTTCACAGGTTCAGGGTTCAACGTTCAAGGTTAAGGGCAAAGAAGGCATTGAAGATGCAAAGTCCTGGTTGAACACGGTTATTTTCCAAAGTAATTACCAATTTGGCTTTAAATTTTGAATTAGGCCTGTCGAAAATGACGCTTTTCTTGTAAATACACGTTACAAATGCAGTCCGGGAATGAAAATGGAACCTTGAACCTCTGAACCTTTGAACCCGTGAACGCCTACGGTATTTTTTATCCTGAATATCCAGTAAATCCTGTCAAAATAATATTTAAAAGGTAACAGGAAAATTATGATTGAAAAAGTAAAAGAAAAAGTAAAAGAGCTTTTAAAGTCAGGAAAGATAAAGGGATTTCTGGGCCTTTGCGAAAAGCATGGCCATATCGGCCCTAATCTTTTTTTAGATGAAAATGATCTTGGCAACCTGGTTGTAGGAGACTGGAAAAAGCCGGGAGATACACGTTATCCCCTTAATAAACTGCTGATTCATCTTGCCCGGAAGTATCCTGAGGATACTTTTGGAGTGCTGGTACGCGGTTGTGACGAACGTGGGCTTAAAACCCTTTATATCTGGAACCAGCTTAATCCGAATAATATTATTCCGGTAGGCATTGCCTGTCCCCAGGAGCTTGCGGATGCCTGTGAATGTAGTCAGCCTTTTCCGGAGGAGTTTGTGGCAGGAGAGAAGGCAAAAGAATCCACGGCTGTTTCGGTTGCTAATGTAGATGACCTTGACCTTACCGCACGTTTTGCGCACTGGATGGATGAGTTTTCAAAGTGCATCAAATGTTACGGATGCAGAGACATCTGTCCCATGTGTTTTTGCAAAGAATGCAGTCTGGAAACTGACGAACTGATCAGTACTGGTGACATTCCACCTGAAATACCCGTTTTTCATCTGACGCGGGCAATGCATATGGCAGGCCGATGCATCGATTGCGGCCTGTGCAACGAAGCCTGTCCTTCGGATATCCCTTTGAGAACCCTTTATAAAAAAGTATCCGACATAATGGAACAGGAATTTGACTATCGGACAGGGTATATGGATGAAAAATCACCTTTGAATATTTTAGACCAGGCGTCTGGAGAGTAAGAAAAAAAGGAGTTTATATGGATTACAGGACCGTACTGACAACATGCACCCATTGTGGCTGCGGATGTAATTTTTATCTTGAGGTGCTGGACGGTCAAATCATCGACACTATTCCCTGCAAGACCAGCCCTGTAAATGAAGGAAAACTATGTATAAAGGGGTGGAACGTTCACGAGTTCATCCAGAGTGAAAAAAGGCTCACAAAACCCCTTGTGCGCAAAAATGGTGAACTTGTCGAAGTCTCCTGGGATGAGGCGCTGGATTACACGGTTTCCAGGCTCAAAGAGATCAAGGAGGCCAACGGGCCGGACAGCATTGCCTTTTTAACATCCGCCAAGGTTACCAACGAAGAGAATTATCTGCTCCAGAAATTTGCACGGGCTGCAGTGGGCACCAACAGCGTGGATCACTGCGCACGTCTCTGACATTCCTCTACGGTGGCAGGTCTTGCCGCATCTTTTGGCAGTGGAGCTATGACCAATTCAGTAGCTGAACTGGAAGATTCCGACTGTATTTTTATAATCGGCTCAAATACTACTTCGTCCCATCCTCTGGTTGCTACCCGCATCTTTCGGGCCAGGCAAAAGGGAGCAAAGATTATCCTGGCGGATCCCCGAAAAATCCAGATAGCCATGTTTTCGGATATACACGTCCAGCAGAACCTGGGAACAGATGTTGCGCTTCTAAATGGAATGATGAATGTAATAATAGATCGTGGATGGCACGATCAGGCCTTTATTGATGAAAGGACAGAAAGTTTTGACGAGTTTAAACAAGTAGTTGCAGGATACACGCCGGAGAAGGCCTCTGAGATTACAGGTATTCCGGCCGATGATATCATAATGATGGCCGAATATTACGGCAAGGCCAAAGCAGGATCGATTGTTTACTGCATGGGAATTACCCAGCATACCACAGGCGTTGACAACGTTAAATCCCTTGCCAATCTTGCAATGCTTACGGGCAACCTGGGCAAAGAATCAACAGGTGTAAATCCCCTTCGCGGCCAGAACAATGTGCAGGGCGCCTGTGATATGGGAGGGCTACCTAATGTATTTCCCGGATATCAACCGGTAAATGATATTGCATCAAACGATAAATTTTCTAAAGCCTGGGGGCAAGAGCTTCCCAGGGAGATAGGACTTACCATTCCTGCGATGCTTTCCGGTCTTTCGGAAGGTACTGTTAAAGCTCTCTATGTACTTGGCGAAAATCCAATGGTAAGTGATCCGGATATCAACCATGTTGAAAAGGCACTGAAAACAGCAGAGCTGCTTGTAGTTCAGGATATCTTTCTAACTCCTACAGCTCAGCTTGCACATGTTGTACTTCCCGGGTCCTCTTTTGCCGAAAAAGACGGCACCTTTGTAAATACGGAGCGGCGGGTGATGCGTGTCAGGAAGGCTATTGAGCCTGTGGGAGATTCGCGTTACGACTGGCAGATCATTCAGGATATATCCAACCGGTTTGGATATGAAATGAAGTTTGATTCACCGGAAGATGTTATGAAAGAAATCGCAAGTCTTACTCCTTCTTACGGCGGCATTACATATGATCGTTTAGAAGGAGAGGGTCTCCAGTGGCCGTGCCCTACCACGGATCATCCCGGCACCAAATTTCTCCACAAAGACGGATTTACCCGCGGAAAGGGTCTTTTCCACGCTATAGAATTCATACCGCCTGACGAAAGTGTTGATGAAGAATTCCCCTTCTGGCTCACCACAGGCCGCGTATTTGCCCACTTTCACACCAGAACCATGACCCAAAACTGTCCGTCTCTGGACAGGGAAATTTCAGAAGCATATCTGGAACTAAGCCCCACAGATGCTGAACAGATGGGTGTCTGCCAGCATGATGAAGTTAAAATAACTTCACGGCGTGGCCAGATTACAGCCAAAACCATGGTTACCGACCGGGTCAAAGAGGGTCTGGTATTTATGCCATTTCATTTTGTAGAAAGCTGTGCCAATATCCTTACAAACCCGGCCAATGATCCCATTGCCAAGATCCCGGAATTTAAGGTTTGTGCTGTTAATGTTGAAAGGGTAGCTGACTAGATCAAAGCCTTAGCGGTTATGATGCTGATAGTGGTCACATATTCACCGCCCACTCGTTTCTCTCGTTCGAGACGCAGAGCGCGCAGAGAAGAAATTCTTATGGAGAATCGGGAGATGCCGATTCTCCATAAATAGCTCAGGCCTTCGGCCAGAAAATCCTGCTGAAAGCAGGATTGATGGTTTTTGTTTGTCGTCGTCTCCCGACAAACAAAAAAATATTCCTCTGTGACTCTAATGAGCGGAGCGAATGGGCGGTAATATAATACCCTTTGAATGGATACTAATTATCCGATGACAGATTATCTAAGAACAGATTGTCCGGCCCGCCTTAACTTCAAATCCATACGACTTCACAACCATATAACCTGCTACCGGAGTTACCCCAGAGGAATGGGCTTCGCATTCTACAAAGCAGTGCCCAGATAGCAGAATCTACGCTTTGCTTCAACAAGCTGACTCACATCGCCCCACCATAACAGATTGGAAAATGCTATAATCACCTTTAAAAATTGACAAATTACTATTAGTATGCAAAAATAAATCGTATTTAGAAGGTAATGACTCGTATTTTTATCTTTTCAAACATTTCCAAATGCTCTCTCTATTATTTATAGATTGGCCAATTGGTTTTCAGCTGAAAGCGTAAGTAATTCTAAACAATTAAGTAAGCTCTAAAATTTCATTTCACATGTCAGGTGTTTCGGTGCAGCTCAACATTTGCCGGTGAATTGTTATACGAAAAAAAATGAGGTGTAAAAATGACAAAATTATTAAAAAATGCCTTTAATGAGGCATCAAAGCTTCCAGAAATTGAACAAAATGTTATTGGAAGATGGTTACTGGATGAAATCAAGGCTGATAAAAAATGGGAAAAACTGTTTGCCGAATCAGAA
>JAUWMJ010000153.1 GCA_030613225.1 Desulfobacterales bacterium | reverse complement strand
ATGCCCCTTGCCGGTATGATTATTGTCCTGCTGCTGGTGGGCCAGTTCAACTCCATACGCAGGCCATTTATAATTTTGTTAACTATTCCCCTGGGGCTGATCGGCATCAGTGCGGGACTGATCATTGCCAAGTCAATCTTCGGTTTTTTTACTCTCCTGGCACTTGTTTCACTGGCAGGCATCATTATTAACAATGCCATCGTGCTGTTGGATCGGATAAGGATCGAAATTACTGAGAACGGCCTTTTAGCCGAGCAGGCTATTTACGAGGCCTGCCAGCAGCGTTTACGCCCTATTCTGCTGACAACTGCAACCACGGTGGGTGGTATGCTGCCTCTCTGGCTCTCCCATGACCCCATGTTCGAGACCATGTCAGTATCCATTATCTTTGGACTTATGTTTGCAACAATTCTGACTTTGGTATTTGTGCCGGTTATGTATTCATTGCTGTTTCGCGTTTCATTCAAAGATGGCTAAAATTTCCGAACAAAAAGAATCAGCGGAAGTAAAAAGCCGTGCCGCTGATTTAAACGTTAAATTCCTCAACCAAAATTCGATTTATTGGAGAGTTACAAAATGAAGATTAGCCCTAAGTATGCAGGTATATTAATGAGTTTCCTTATTTCAATTGGAATGAGTTTTGTGATGTCCTTTGCTATGATGGCGGTTAACGTAGGCTTCGTTGGAAATTTCATACCAATGTGGGTGAAAGCATGGGGAATTGGTTTCGTCGTAGGGTTTCCTGTGGCGGCAATCATTGTCCCTTTTGCAAGGAAGGCTGTTTCAAAAAATACGAGTATTCCGATGTGAAATGGGAAACAAGAATTTAACAAAAGAATGGAGAAGGATTGCAAGGGAGCGCATTTTTCTTGAAAAATTGATAAAATCAATAAACTTGGAGATAGGATGAAGAACATCACAAATTTAAAGGAGAAACAGCATGCGAACGATTAAACAAGAACATTATTTCCCGTTTATTATGGCCTGCCTCATTATTTTTTGGGTGATTGATTTATCCCTTTATAAAGGTAGTTATGAATATTCACTTCAACAGGTTGTAGGTGAAATGCTTTCATCATGGGTTGTTACGGTTTTAGCTGTCAATTTCTTAATGGCGACGCGTGCAAAATTGATTGAGCGAGTTTTTGGTGGCTTAGATAAAATGTATATGGTACACTGCAGGGCGGGTATTTTTGTAGTTGCCTTTTTGATATTACATTTTATTATTATACCAAAATCTCCTGAGTTTGCTATCGGTAAACCAATGGGACTATTGGCTTTGGTATTAATATTGATTGGCGTCATCCTTTCGGCTGCACCGGTATTTAAACGCAAAATAAAATACCATAAATGGGTAACTATTCATAAATTAATGGGTTTGTTTTATGTATTAGGTATTGCACACTCCTTTAATGTATCAACTCTTACAAGTGAACTTCCTATTGTGCGAACCTACGTTTACGGGATGGCGTTTATTGGAATAATCGCCTGGATTTATAGGGCTTTTCTTTACAATATTTTCAACAAAAAATTGGACTATACAGTCACGTCTGTTAACAATTTTGAAAATGATATAACAGAAATAGTATTAAAACCTGCCGATAAACAATTGGCATTTAATGCAGGTCAATTTGCTTTTGTCGCATACGATGGAGCTAATAATAATGAACCTCATCCATTTACAATAAGCAATCATCCGTCTGATGGCTTTTTACGTTTCACGGTGAAAGCCCTTGGAGATTATACCGCTGATTTGCAGACTTCTTTAAAGGAAGGAACAAAAGCAACGGTACAGGGTCCTTTTGGGCGTTTTAACTTCAAGAAAGCAAAACACAAAAAGCAAATTTGGTTAGCTGGAGGTATTGGTATTACGCCGTTTTTATCTTTTTTAAGAGAAATAAATACTGATTATGATGTTACGTTGGTTTGGAGTGTAGAATCCGTTGAACAAGCTAATTATAAGAATGAAATTGAGAGTATTACTGCTCAAAATAATAATATAAACTTTGTGTTATGGGATACTGATATAAAAGGTTATTTCTCTATCGGCAAAAAGTATAAGAGTGCGACTATAAAAGAACATTCGATTTTTATTTGTGGTCCTGAAGTAATGAGAGAAAGTTACATAAAACAATTACTCGAAAAAGGTATATCAATCCAAGATATTCATTATGAAGAATTCAGTTTTAGATAAGTTGCATTAATAAAGCTATGAAATAGTGAAAGATGAAAATACGCATAACACATATGAGCCGCCATTTTGTCAATAGGCAATAATTTTTTTTTAGGGAAAAGTTATTTTTCCTTTTTTAAAATGTTAACAAAGCAAAAGCTCCTGACTTAAATTCAAAAGAAGTAGTCATCAAGCCTGCTACAAACACATATTGCAGACCTCGATATTTTGGTAACTTCTCAATAAGTCCGGGCAACAGTTACTTGATTCCGGCTTTCGCCGGAATGACGATTGGGTGTAAGCGCCCGTCATTCCGGCGAAAGCCGGAATCCAGTGGATAGTCGCAAAATATGATTTGCCCGGACTTATTGAGAAGTTACATATTTTGTTAAGAAGTACGCTATTTTTTTGGACAAAAGCAATGCGTTAATAATACATCAAGTTGCTTGTTACTGGATACTGGATGCTGGATACTCGATGCTGGATAAAAAAACGTGTAACCAGTAACGAGCAACCAGTATCTTGAATGCCCAATTATTATGCAATACCTTATCATTTAAAGGTTTAGCATCATTTTTCAGTAATAATTTACGAGATCTGACAATATGTTATTTCCCAAATTTCCTCGCAAAATCGCCAGGCTCTTAAAATACAACAAATAGTAACTCAGGTTGTCGGGTTCACGCTTAGTAACTTGGCGTATCGTAAGAATTGGATAAATTCTGTATTCGATTCTAAATCGAAACCTTCTCGAAAACCCTAAACCTTTGAACCGTGAACCCCTGAACCAGTTACAACAAATTAATGTAAAACAGTGGTAGATATTCAAATAATCTTACCGACAGGGCTAAGTAAAATCAAGCAGCATTTTTAAATATGAAACCGGATATTTCAAGCCATTAGTATTTGATACCGATCATGAGGTTTTATGTCTGTCATCTCGGATAGAGATTATACTGACAATATTGTGCTGTAACCCAATTTTGTCTTGACAATATTCGATTACGGCCCTATATTGTCAGGTATGAGAAGGTTAATATACGAAAATATCTGGAAAAAGCTTTCTTCATATAAGCAAATGGTTTTTATCGCCGGGCCGAGGCAGGCAGGTAAAACCACATTAACACAGATTCTGGCTGAAGATTTCACAAATTCCCTTTATTTTAACTGGGATATTCTTGAAGAGAAACGGAAACTTATTGAAAATCCGTCTTTTTATGAAGAAGTAAATCGAAAAGACAATTCCGTGCCGCTAATCATATTTGATGAGCTGCATAAATATTCAAATTGGAAGAATTACCTCAAAAGTGTTTACGACCGGGATAAAGATAATTATAAATTTATTGTGTCCGGCAGCGGTCGCCTGGATATGTATCAAAAAGGCGGAGATTCATTAGCCGGAAGATATTTTATTTTTTATCTGTGGCCATTTACACTTGCCGAGCTTGCAGGAAACAACCTCTCGTTTGAACAATTCTGGTCTAATCCCATTGAGGTTCACACCTGTACAAATAAGACACACTCAATATGGAATAATTTAACATTTTTCAGTGGGTTTCCAGACCCATACCTTAACGAAGCAGATCAATTTTACCAGATCTGGACTAATACATATAAAAAGCAACTCTTGCGCGAAGATATCCGTGATCTTGCATCGCTTCGCAGTTTTGACGATGTGGAAATACTCTTTTCCCTTTTGCCTTCCAAAATTGGCAACCCGCTTTCAATGGCAAGTCTTGCCAGAGATATTCATGTGTCGTTTGACAGTGTCAGGAGCTGGATCGAAATTTTTGAAAACTTTTTTATGGTTTTCAGAATACCTCCATGGAGCAAAAAAATATCCAGAGCCATAACCAAAGAGAAAAAACTGTATCTCTTCGATTACGCGTCAATTGAATCTCCGGCAGTAAAATTTGAAAATATGGTTGCCCTTGAACTTTTTCGTGCTATATCAAACTGGAATGATCTTGGTCTCGGGAATTTTTCTTTGCATTATCTCAGAAACAGGGAAAAGGAAGAGGTAGACTTTCTCCTTTCAAACAATCATAACCCCCTCTTGCTCATTGAAACAAAATTATCCGATGATAATGCAGCAAAAAGTCTAATAAAATTTCAAAAAGTTCTCAATATTCCAGCGGTCCAGCTTGTCAATAATAGCGATATCTGTAAAATTGTTTCCAATGGTAATTTGAAAATAATGATAATCAGCGCAGATCACTGGCTATCCTTGCTGCCGTAAAGAAGCTTCTTGCAAAACCATGAAAAATATAGTTAAGGACAATGACAACATGGAAGCACAAAAAACACCTTCTCTCTCCTACGTAGGAAATTCAAAAAAACTAATAAAGGTTGCACTTGGTCAAGAAAAGGCCGACCTGGCAGTAGTTAATGCCAGACTTGTTAATGTTTACACCGGAGAAATTCTCGAAAACTCTTCGATTAGCATAAAGGGTAAATGGATCGCCGCTGTCGGTAACGACCTTCAATATTCTATCGGAGCAAAGACAGAGGTTATAGATGCCGGGGGGAAAACAGTCATACCCGGTTTGATCGACGGACATACCCACCTGGCCTGGTTATACACTGCATACGAGTTCTTGAAATATGCAATGAAAGGCGGCACGACAACTATAATAACCGAGACCATGGAAGCCTTCCCTGTATCAGGATACGATGGTGTGGTAGATTTCCTGGAATCTCTAAAAAACCAGCCCATCAAGATTTTTTCCACCGCTCCATTTATGGCCTCTATCAGTGATGCAGCCCGTGGTATTTCAACAGAAACTCTCAAAAAGCTTTTGTCCCGTGATGACATCGTCGGGCTGGGGGAATC
Source organism: Desulfobacterales bacterium (assembly GCA_030613225.1). The sequence goes on along the minus strand of JAUWMJ010000153.1, from coordinate 2,252 downwards.
ATACTGGCAGTCGGTTCTCCAACACCCTGACCTCTCACTCCCCATCCTTCATGAAGCACTTATCTCCGGCAAAAGCCTCGAAGGGCATTCTGCCGGTGCCGGCATTAAAAAATTAAATGCCTATATTGCCGCCGGTATTTCATCCTGCCATGAACCGATAAAAGTAGATGAAGTATTGGAAAGATTAAGGCTGGGGATTTACGTTATGATCAGAGAGGGGAGTATCCGCAGGGATCTTGAAGAAATATCTAAGATAAAGGATTTCGGTATTGACTTGCGAAGGCTGGTTCTTGTTTCAGACGGTGTGGAGCCTAGAGATTTACTGGAAAAAGGTTATATGGAATTTATCGTCCAGAAAGCCATAGACTGCGGTTTTGATCCTATAACAGCTATTCAAATGGCGACTTTGAATGTGGCAGAACATTTTTCCTTAGATGGCATAATAGGCGGAATTGCTCCCGGCAGATATGCTGACTTGCTGATAATCCCTGATGAAAGAACAATCCAAGCGCAATATGTTATCAGCAATGGTCAGGTTATTGCCCAAAATGGAAATCTTTTAAAACAGCCACGCAGGCATGCTTTTTCAAAACAAAGCATGACCAGTGTCCATTTAACCAGCAAACTTAACGCATCGGATTTTACTCTCATAACGCAAAAAGCTGCCGACAAGGTTGAAGCCAGAATAATCAATATGGCAACCGATCTGGTAACAAGCGAGCTTAATATGACGGTGCCCGTTGCTGACGGTGAAATCAGACAGGATATCAGAAGCGACATTATAAAAATTGCAGCAATCGACAGAACGCATAATCCTGGTAAAATCTTTACCGGCCTGATCAAGGGATTTTGTTTAAAGAAAGGTGCCTTTGCATGCAGTGCATCCTGGGACACAACGGATATCATCGTTATCGGAGCTGATGATGCTGATATGGCCCTGGCAGTAAACAGAATTTTCGACCTTCAGGGTGGCGCTGTTGTCAGCGTTAATGGAAAAATAGAAGCGGAACTTCCCATGCCTGTTTTTGGCATACTCTCAGATCTGCCCATAGAGCAAATCGCTGTAAAAACCGAAGGTATAAAGAAAAAGTTGTCAGAGCTTGGCGTGCCTTTTCCAGATCCCCTGCTCTCTTTAATAGCACTTACAGGAGCGGCAATTCCTTTTTTAAGAATCTGCGAAGAAGGACTGGTAAATATAAAAAACGGTAAGACAGTTGGACTCATTGTCGATTGATTTTCCAGATAAAAATTGTTAGCTTTTTTCTATCAAAAACAGACTTTTTAAATTTCGATAAGATACTTGATGCTGGATGCTGGATACTCGATTCTGGATACTCGATACTGGATGCTGGTTAAAAAAGCAAACAAACAGTTTCGCTTACAGCTATTTTTAGGAAGTAAAGAATCCACGCCCGTCGAAGATCCCGTCAAGCTGGGAAGGGCGAAGTTTTATAAATTGAATAAATTACTAGGTCTGATATCAATACGCGCAACTATATTTTATATTGATCAACCACTTAACAATATCTGAAACAAGGAGAAGCTATTATGGATAAAAACGATTTTCTTAAAGGCAAAAAGGTTCTAATAGTTGATGATGAGCCTGATGTGCTGGAAACTCTGAATGAACTTCTTGAAATGTGTGATATCACTGAAGCCTCCACCTTCGAGGAAGCTAAAGAGCTGTTTGAGACTCAGCCTTTTGAATTAGCTATTTTGGACATAATGGGGGTTTCCGGTTATGAACTTCTTGAAATCGCCACTAAGAAAAAAGTAATAGCCGTTATGTTGACCGCCTATGCACTTACTCCTGAAGATGTTGCAAAATCTCATAAAGGAGGAGCTGCTTATTATATCCCCAAGGAGGAAATGGTCAACATTACAACTTTTTTAAACGATATATTTAAAGCCAAGGAAGAAGGGAAAAATACATGGGAAGGCTGGTTTTCAAGAATGGCTTCCTTTTGTGAAAAGAAATTTGGACAAGACTGGCAAAAAAGTGACAAGGAATTCTGGGAAAGGTTTCCATTTCATTAAAATTTCAATTAACCACGGAAAAACACGGAGTTTCACGATCATTCAAAGGTAGAGACCTTTGAACCTCTTGAACTTATCACTTTAGATATAAAAAGGGCACTCCCTCATAATTCGATGGAATGCCCTTTTTTTTGTTTTTAAATGGACAAGCTAAACCACAGTAACATTAACTGCAGCAGGACCTTTCTGACCCTGCTCTATGTCAAAGGTAACCC
>JAUWMJ010000253.1 GCA_030613225.1 Desulfobacterales bacterium | reverse complement strand
TTCATCTTTATGAACAGGATCTATATCCATGTCGAATACAAGGCCTGTTTCGCCTTCAACCACTTTTTTATAATAATAGGAAAATGTGTCTATTACTATAGGTGAAAGCCCTTCCTTTTCCATTTTTGAGATAAAAGAAGATAGATGTTTCATGGCGGTTGCAGGTTTCATACTTTTTAAGGAGTTTTGATAAAAGTAACGTGCTAAAAATTTATGAATTCGTAAAAAGTCGAATTCATCAGGTTTTAAGTGTTAGGTTAATAATGTATCTGTCTTATCAGATACTTAAACCATAAATCCTAAAACTTAAAACGTTTGGTAAAAAGTGTTTTTTTGACTTTTTTACGAAACTGTCAAAATCATATACTATATAATCAGAATTGCTGCAATCAATATAATCCGCTTGACATATTACTTTCGCCGCAATAGCATCTGTACATAATTAAATCCTTAATATTTTAGCACATTAAATCATGCTCTTAAAAATTATCAGTTTTATCAAGATAGACATCTGGAGGATTCGGCTGAAAGGCCTTCCTTTTTTAAAATCAGTTTTTATCAGGCAGCTTCGGATTGTCCTGCTGGCTATACGCAAATTCCATGAAGATAAATGCCTGCTAAGAGCTTCCGCATTGACCTTTTACTCACTTCTTTCCATAGGTCCTGTTGCAGCTTTGGGTCTTGGAATTGCCAAAGGCTTCGGGCTCGATGAACTTCTGGAAAAACAACTTTTCACAAAATTTCCGGGGCAGGAAGAAATATTAATCCAGATTATCAATTACGCGGGAAAACTTCTTGAAAACACAAAAGGGAGTATGATCGCAGGCTTTGGCGTAGTAGTTTTATTCTGGTCTGTAATTAAAGTGCTGAGCCATATTGAAAATTCATTTAATGATGTCTGGGGAATAAGAAAGCCTCGCGCCTTTAAAAGAAAAATCAGCAATTATCTTTCTTTCCTGCTCATCACTCCGATTCTTGTACTTATGTCAAGCAGTATTCCTGTTGTCATTACAACCCAGATTACACTTATAACCGCAAAAGTCACACTGGTAAAAATATTCAGCCCTCTTATTTTTTCTATTCTGAAACTACTGCCCTATTTCCTGCTCTGGGCGCTTTTTACTTTTATTTATATTTTAATGCCGAACACAAAAGTAAATTTTAAGTCCGGATTATTGGCCGGTGTGGTTGCAGGTACTATTTACCAGCTTACCCAGTTAGGATATATAAGCTTTCAAGTATCAATTGCCCAACATAATCCGATTTACGCCAGCCTTGTTGCTCTGCCGTTGCTTTTAATCTGGCTGCAATTGAGTTGGGCGATCGTTCTTATTGGTGCTGAAATTTCTTTTGCACATCAGAATGTCGATATGTATGAATTTGAACCCGATTATCTTAAAATAAGCCCTCATTTTAAGAAACTGCTTTCCCTTCAGATTGCACACCTGTTAATAAGCAACTTTTCTAAAGGAGATAAACCTTTAACCGCCGCCCAAATATCACATACCCTGGAAATTCCTATTCGTATGGTACACCGGATACTTGATGAACTTGTAGAATGTAAAATAATTTCCGATATGAAAACAGATGAATATACAGAATTCACATATCAGCCCGCCATTGATATTAACATTTTGACAATACAATATATAATCAATGCTCTGGATAAAAAGGGAGTAAGCCACATACCTGTTGCTCATACTGAAGAACTGGAAGCGCTGTCTGGAACTTTAAAAGAACTCGGAGATGCAATTGAGCATTCTTCTGCAAACAGACTGCTTAAAGATATATAAGCGTTCACAGGCACCGCACCTGCGCGTGATCAGGGCAATCAGCATAGTAGACCATAGCTGATAGCCCTGATCACACACATCTGCAGCACCTGTGAACGCTTACAGAACGGAGATTATGCGACTTTTTTGTTCCGAATGGGCGTGAAGGTACCTTTTTGAATAAATTCAACTTCACCAGGATCCGTCAAGCCCCCTTAACCCGTTCATATAAAGCCGCCCTGAAGCTATAAAAAGTGAATAGCGGGTAAGTAAAACAGGAAGGTTGTGGGACTTTGCAAGCTTGATTATATGTTCATCTGGCCTTTTCCCCCGCACAAAGACAACTGCGCCCACGCCCGCAATTTTGGCTGTCCTGACAACATCATCGGACATCAACCCTGTCAGGAGGACAGCGTCTTCAGTAACTGCAGCCAGAACATCATCCATCAAATCAGCACCACCCGCGCCTACTATGGTTTTGTCGAGTTGATCATCTCCTGCAAGAACTTCCGCCTTTAATACATCTTTAATTTCTGATAATTTCATATAAAAATTTTCCTAACCTGGGCAAGCCAAAATCAAAAACGCTGTAAGCTCATAGCTGAAATTAGCGGATAGCTCATAGCTCATAGCTGATAGCTCATAGCTGATAGCTCATAGCTCATAGCTGATAGCAAAAATGATTTAAGTCCTTTAACTATCAGCTGATAGCTGTCAGCTGTCAGCTGTCAGCTATCAGCTATCAGCTAATTTCAGCTATCAGCTAATTTCAGCTATCAGCTAATTAAGGTTTTCTCAAATAATTTAATTTAATTTAAATACTGAAGTTTGTTTATTTATGTGCCATAATAATAATAAAATGTCAATGCTGCTACCATAAATAAGAGGAACGGTTGACTGAATTCAATAAGCAGACTATATACTACCTGAATCTTGCAGGAGTCTTATAATGAATAATAATATAACCCAGGTAAATGAGGCGGCAGGGTTTATAAAAACCCGAACTGAAAAAGACCCTGAAATAGGGCTGCTAACAGGTACAGGCCTTGGTGAAACTGCACAGTCACTGGCAACAGTTGCATCTTTTGAATATAAGGAAATTCCGCATTTTCCTGTTTCAACGGTTGAAAGTCACCTCGGAAAACTACTTGTCGGTGACATGCACGGCAAACGGATTATCGCCATGCAGGGTCGTTTTCACCTCTATGAAGGATATTCGCCCCTTGAAGTGACTTTCCCCATAAGGGTTATGCAACGGCTCGGCGTTAAAATACTAATCCTTTCAAATGCAGCGGGCGGTCTTAACCCTGAATTTAAACCTGGAGATATAATGATTATAAAAGATCATATCAATTTTACAGGTTCCAATCCGCTTATCGGCCGGAATGAAGAAAGCTGGGGTATTCGATTCCCCGACATGTCTGAAGCTTACGATAAAAGCCTGGCGGCGCTCGCTGAAAAAGCCGGATCAGATGCAGACATAAATTTGCAAAAAGGCGTTTATACAGGACTTAAGGGACCGTCCCTTGAGACTCCTGCCGAAGTCCGTTTTCTTAAAACCATAGGAACAGATGCTGTCGGGTTTTCAACTGTTCAGGAAGTAATCGCTGCAGTGCAGGCAAAGATGAAAGTACTCGGCCTGTCAACGATAACCAATATTAACGATCCGGACAGCCCCGTTCCGGCAACAGTTGAGGAAATCATTGAGGTTGCTCGAAAAGCTGTTCCCGATCTTGATAAAATAATAAGTAAAGTTGTGGAGAATGTTTGATGGCGTCGTAGAAAGTCCCATCTACTGCGTTACAGCGGTTTTTCAGAAACTCGGCATACTACATGTATTGCCGCGTCTCTGAAAAACCACTGTGCCTTGTATATGGAACTTTCTACTTAGGACCCCAAGGGCATTTCCTGCGGGCTCCAACGGTGATACCTTTTACGACTTAATTAAGTTTAAAAAACGTATTATGAGTAGCGACAAATGTCGTTGTAAGGTTAATAACTATGAATTCAGCTGACATACTTGTTTCAAATGGAATTGTACTGACTTTAGACAATGAAAACTCACAAATCAAAAACGGCAGTGTTGCCATTAAAAAAGATAAAATCGTTGCCGTGGGGAACGCCGACGAATTTTCAGGATGGGAAGTATCCCGGATCATAAATGCCCACGGGTGCATAATAATGCCGGGCCTTGTGAATGCTCACACCCATGCAGCAATGATTTGTTTCAGGGGACTTGCAGACGATCTCCCCCTGATGACATGGCTTAATGATTTTATTTTCCCGGCTGAAGCAAAATTAGATGAGGAGAAAGTCTATCGCGCAACGCTTCTTGCCTGCGCTGAAATGATTATGTCAGGCACTACATGCTTTTGCGATATGTATCTTTTTGAAGATGCTGTTGCACGTGGGGCAAAATTTTCGGGAATGCGAGCCGTTGTCGGAGAAGTGCTGTATGATTTTCCTTCCCCCAATTACGGCCCCATTGAACAAGGTTTTGCTTACAGCGAAATGCTTATAGAAAAATGGAAAAATGATCCTCTGATTAAGATTGCTGTTGAACCACATTCACCTTACCTTTGCTCACCTGACCTGCTTAAAAAAGCTTTTTCCATCACGCAGGCTAATAATATTTTGCTTGTAATTCATGTTTCTGAAACCGAAAGCGAAGTAAACAATATTAAAGATAAATACGGCCTGACACCGATAGGGCACCTTGCTGATCTGGGCGTTCTTGCGCCGAATCTTCTTGCATGCCATTGCGCCTTGCTGACGGATGAAGATATCTCTCTTTTACATCACCATGATGTTAAAGTCGCACATAACCCTGAAAGTAATATGAAGCTTGCATCCGGCATTTCGCCAATACCAAGGCTGTTAGAAGAAGGAATCTGTGTTGGCCTGGGAACCGATGGGTGTGCAAGCAATAATAATCTTGACCTTTTCCAGGAAATGGATACTGCCGCCAAGCTTCACAAAGTAAATACGTTTGATCCGACAGTCATAGACTCCACAACGGCACTGAGAATGTGTACCATCGAGGCGGCACGTGCACTCGGTCTGGGAGAAACCACAGGCTCCCTTGAAATCGGTAAGAAAGCAGATATCATTGTACTCGACACAAAAAAACCGCATCTAACCCCGATGTATAATCCAACCTCCCACCTGGTTTACAGTGCAAGGGGAAGTGATGTAAAGACAACCATAATCAACGGTGAAGTTGTCATTGAAGACGGAAGACTCCTTTCACTCGATCTTGAAAAAACTATGGATGATATAAGAAAGATTGCAGAGAGTATAAGAACATGCTAATATCGTTTGAAAAAAGGCACCCGTCTTCGCCTTTGGCTACGCAGGACATGTCCTTCCTTGCCCTGCGTAGCTTTAGCGAAGCAAGGTTCTTTATTAGCAGGTTCTTATACTCTCTGCAATCTTTCTAACATCATCCATCGTTTTTTCAAGATCGAGTGAAAGGAGTCTTCCGTCTTCCATGACGACTTCACCGTTGATTATGGTTGTCTTTACATCACTTCCCCTTGCACTATAAACCAGGTGGGAGGTTGGATTATACATCGGGGTCAGATGAGGTTTTTTAGTGTCGAGTACAATGATATCTGCTT
>JAUWMJ010000013.1 GCA_030613225.1 Desulfobacterales bacterium | reverse complement strand
CCTGTTTCGATGATACGTCCCTTGCTGAGCACAATGATTTTGTCGGCGCTGCGGATGGTTGAGAGACGATGGGCTACGACAATAGATGTCCTCCTTATCATCAGGTTATCAAGAGCCTCCTGGATCATTTTTTCTGTTTGGGAGTCAATATATGACGTAGCCTCATCAAACAGTATAAGCTGCGGATCACGGGCAAAAGCCCTTGCAATAGATACCAACTGACGCTCACCGCTTGATATAGATGCTCCTGAACCGTCCAACACTGTTTCTAAACCCATCGGCAGCCTGTCGATAAGGTCTTTGCAATTTGAAACCTTTAAAATATTTTCCAGTTCCTGGTCTGAAATATCTTTTTTCCCCTGAAATATATTATCCCGAATTGACCCTGAGAATAAAAAGGGCTCTTGCATAACCAGCGCCATTTTTGACCTGAAAATTGACGTTTCAAATTCCCGTATATCCCTCCCGTTTATGCAAACCCGGCCTGACAAAGGGTCATAAAAGCGGGTAATCAGGTTAATTAGAGAAGTTTTGCCTGAACCTGTGGGCCCGACCACAGCCAGTGTTGCTCCTTTTCCGACTTTAAACGAAATCCCTGAAAGGACTATTTCGCCTGGAACATAACCAAAGGAAACATTTTCAAAGGTAATTTCCTTTATCACGCTTAAATCCGACGCACTGTTTTGTGAGCCAAAAGCAACTTGAGGCAACATGCTCCGGCTGTCTAATAATAAAAATATCCTTTCAGCCGAAGCCATGGCATTCTGGAGGATATTGTACTTTTCGGCAAGATCCCTGATGGGACGGAAAAACATTTTCATATAAGCAATAAAGGCAACAAGGGCGCCAAGGCTAAGGCCTCCTGCCATTACATTGTTTCCACCGTAAAAGATAACTAGCGCAACCGCAAATACCCCTAAGATTTCTATAAGGGGCATAAATACAGCTAAAACCCGGATCTGCCGCATGCCTGCCAGGTAGTTTTCATGGTTCAGGCCCTTAAAGCTATGGAAATTATTTTCTTCACATCGAAAAAGCTGGATAACCCTTATCCCTCCAATGGTCTCGGAAAACCGGGTGTTGATTTCTGCTATTTTGACCCGCAGGTCTCTGAATACTTCCCGGGCTCTGCCGGAAAAAACGATTGAAGCATAAAGAACAAAAGGAAGTACCATAAAAGATACAAGGGCCAGTTTCCAGTTCATGCTGATAAGAACTATTGCAATCCCAAGGAGTAAAAACAGATCCTTAAAGACAATTGAGATAACGGAGGTAAAAAGCTCATGCATATTCTGAATATCATTGGTAACCCTTGTAACGAGCCTTCCGACCGGATTTTTTGTAAAAAATTCGATTGATAATTTTTGAATTTGCACAAAAAGTTTCATTCTCAGATCATGCATGATCATATAGCCTGCATACTCCATTATCATTTTTTGTATGAAACTTATGCCGAAGTTAACCAGTATGATGACAAGGAATATGGCGGTGAGTACACCAAGCCCGGCAAAATCATCTTTGCGTAATACTGCAAGATCCTCTTTTTCCAGGCTGCCGAGCTTTTCATAGGAAATTCGTGCATCTGTTTCTTTTATAGTAAACAGTTCCCGGTATTTGTTAACAACATTCCTGATCTTTCGGTCGGATATGTCTGCAATCAAATATCTGCTTTTACTTTCGGGTCCCTTTGTCAGCCGGGCTTTGATTGCATCTGTTTGCGGCACAATATACCTGTCAATGGCTATCTTGGTGACATACGGAAGGGAAAGGTCGAGCAGGGTTATGCATATAATAAGAATAATTGACCAGAAAAGCATAACTTTATATGGCCCTGCATATGGATATAACCGTCTAAGCAGCCTCACGTCATAAGGCCTGCCAAGCTTTTCTTCCTCGAAATATCCAAAATCTGTTTTCATAATGATAGTTTGCCTCAAACACCGAACCGTGAGTAAATGGTCATCTTACAGGGCAGCGAATAGAGATAGATTGATGATTGAAGGATGAAAATCTTTTAATAAAATCGGTTGAGCGTAGCGACTTCCACCAATCGACCTGTCTGCGTGCGAACACGCACAGGCAGGCAATCGTCAGTCGTCAATCATCAATTAGTCATAGCCCCTCTTCAATCTCCTGAAGGCGAAATGTTTTTGCATAGTACCGGTTGTTTTCCATTAACCGTGCATGGGTGCCTGATTCCACAATGCTGCCTTTGTCGAGTGTGATAATCTGATCCGCAAGCCGAACTGCAGACAGGCGGTGCGAAACAATAATGATAGTCTTTAAACCTGCCATGGCCCATATGGATTTTATGATCGACGCCCCTGTTTCCAGATCCACCTGGCTGATAGGATCGTCTAAAATCAGGATGGGTGTGTCCCGTAAAAATGCACGTGCAAGGGCAATACGCTGCTTTTGCCCGCCTGACAGGATTACGCCCTTTTCTCCGGTGACAGTATCAAAACCGTCCGGGAACGATTTAATCGTTTCGTAAAGCGCTGCCATGGCTGATGCTTTGATCAATTCCTCTTTTTTAATATTGTTGTTGCCCAATGTGATATTTTCCCTGACGGTTCCTGCAAACAAAAATGGTTCCTGGGGCACAAACGAAATACTGGATCTTAACCCGCTGATTTGAATTGATTTAACATCTTTGTTGTCTAGTAATATTCGCCCGTGTGACACATCATAAAGCCTTGGAATAAGGCTTAAAAATGTTGTTTTCCCACTACCTGGCGGGCCCACAATACCCAGAATTTTGCCGGGCTCAAGATCAATATCGATTTCGGAAAGTACCGGAAAGACACCATGTTTATATGAAAATGAAACATTTTTAAAAATTATGCCACCGACGATCCTGTGTACCGGTTTTGCATTCGATTTTACATTCGATTTTACATCAGGCAGATCTGTAATCTCAGGCTGGATCTCTAAAATTCTATTTAACCTGTCAAGGGATGCCCTCCCCCTCTGAATCAGGTTTGTTACCCAGCCCAGGGCCATCATCGGCCATGTAAGGATTCCAAGGTAGCTTATAAATGCAACAAAATCTCCCGGTGTTATAGTCAACAAAATTGCCTGGCGACCGCCAAAATAAAGTACAATGGCAAGGCTTATATTTGAAAACAGAAGCATCATTGGGAAAAAAGAACCGACAATCTTAACAAGACCTAAATTTTTATTAACGTACTCCTCTGATATTACTTCAACTTTTTTTGTTTCAAAACTTTGCAGGTTATAGGCTTTTACAATTCTAATTCCTGCAAACCGTTCCCTCACCACTTCGGTTAAATCTGAAAATGCACCCTGAACATCATGGTATCTCCGGTGCATTTTTTTACTGAAAAACAATGTGCCCATGACAATTAACGGCATTGGTATCAGTACAAGCAATGTGAGTTTTATATTTATGTATGCCATGAAACCGATGGACGCCATGCCGAGTACAATGGAATCGTTGAGTGCGACCATGCCCATACCTGTTGCCATGCGGATCTGTTGAATATCATTGGTTGCATGGGCCATCAGATCACCTGTCTTTGCCTTATCAAAATAAGAGGCTGAAAGGGTCTGTATATGGTCAAAAAATCTGTTTCGCAGGCCTTCTTCGACACGCCTTGATGTGCCCAGGAGACAACGCCGCCAGAGGTAACGAAAAATGCCAATCATTAAAGCAATACCAACCATCCAGGCGCTGTAAAAAAAGAGTCCTTTTGAATCGATTTGCAAAGCCGTGAGATCGTCGATGGCCCATTTTAAAATTCGGGGAATAAAGAGCTGCAAAAGATCAACAATAATAAGGCAGACCAGTCCGATAAAAATCGGCACACGGTTTTCGATAAAATACGGTTTTATTAAGGCAGTCGATTTCATATTTTGTAACCGTTCACAGGTTCCCCGCCCAGCGGGATCTTCGACACGGTTCAACGTTCAGGGTTAAGGACAAGTAAGGCATTGAAGACCCGAAGTCCTCGTTAACATTGTTCATTTTCCCAAGTAATTGCCAATTTGGCTTCCAATTTTGGATTAGGCTTGACGAAGCTGACGCATTTCTCGTAAATCCACATCATAAATGCCGTCAGGGGCCGAAAATGGAACCTTGAACCTCTGAACCTTTGAACCCGTGAACGCCTATCATATTTTTAGTTAGTTGCGACTACTGTGGGCTCCGATTTTCACCGGAGTAACGACTTTTTACAAGACCATTAGATATAGTTGCTGCATTCAACAACATCAAGCAATTTGTTTATCAACATTTTTTATCCACAGATTGACTTTTCGGCAACCTGTTGGTATTATAAAAAGTTATGGGATCAGGAAACGTTGTTGAATATATCGACCAGCAAAAAATATTATGTGCTGTAGTTCTGGAGGTCAAGAACCAGCGTCTTAGACTGCTTACCGAGAACAACAGGGAAGTTAAGCTTTCTGCAAATCGCCTGTCACACAAATGCAAGACTCAAATTGATTTATCTGCAGGCAGGAACAAGTTGGTTAAATCATTAAAAGAGATTGCCGACCTGCGGAAAGAATTGATTAACCATGTGGATATCAAGGGGCTGTGGGAAGTTTTGAACACGGAACAGGAATGGATTGATCTTGCAACGATGACCGAATTCTGTTTTCCTGATAATCCCTCCTGCGATCACGAATCAGCAGTTATACGGGCATTTTTTAAAAACAGGCTCTATTTCAAATTTAACCCTGACGGTTTTTTCCCAAATTCCGAAGAGCAGGTAACCAGGATTTTAGCCCGGGAAAAAGAGGATGCCCGAAAAAAACAAATCATCACTGAAGGGGCGAGCTGGATAAAAAGCATCTTGAACGGTAACTTTCCCATAGCAAAACCTTTTACTGAGAAAAAAGCAGAATTTGTTGATATCTTAAAGTCAGCTTATCTTTTTGAAAAAGAAAGCAAACATTATGAACTCGGAAAAGCAATGCTGGCAAAGGCAGGCATCAATGATTTAGGCAGGATTTTTCAGATTCTTGAAAAGATTGATATGTTCGATAAAAATGAAAACATAGATATTTACAAATATAATATATCTACAACTTTCCCTGACCAGGTTATTAAAGAAGCATCTGAGCTTGTCGACCGAATAAGCACCTCTCCTGAGAATGATTTTTCTGATATTAAACGGATAGACCTGACTAAATTATCCCTTATGACCATAGACGGGCAGGCAACCATTGATTTTGACGATGCCTTGAGTATAGAAGACAGGGGAGATCATTATCGCCTGGGCATTCATATCGTAGATGTCGGGCACTTTATTCCAAAAGGGAGTGTGATCGACTGCGAAGCCTTTAAACGTGCAAGTTCTATCTATATGCCGGACCAGAAAATCTCCATGCTCCCTTCACATCTTGCCGAAAATCTTTGCAGCCTGAAAGTCGGTGAACTGAGACCTGCCATCAGTACAATGATTAAATTGACTCCTGCTGCTAATATAATCGATTATGAAATAATTCCCAGTCTGGTTAAAGTAAAGCATCAACTTTCCTATTACGACGTTAACCTGCTGGCCGGGGAAGACAAGGCAATTGTTATTCTTTGTGATATCGCAGCCAAATATCGTGAAAGCAGGCTGTCATCAGGGGCTGTTCATATATCACTTCCGGATATCAATGTATGGATAGATGAAGATGATTTAATAACTGTAAACAAAATAGACAGGGAAAGCCCTGGCAGGATGCTGGTTGCAGAGCTTATGATCATGGGGAACTGGCTTTCGGCCAGATTCCTGGCGGATCACAAAATTCCAGCGATCTTCAGAACTCAGCCGGATCCAAGGGAACGTTTATACAGGGGTGAAGAAGGAACTTTGTTTCAAAATTACATGCAGCGAAGATATTTAAGCCGGTTTATATTGAACACTGAACCCAAACGGCATTCAGGACTTGGACTCGACTTTTATGTCACGGCCACATCACCAATCAGGAAATATTTTGATCTGGTTACACAGAGGCAGTTGCGATCCGCCTTTGGCATGGAAAAAGCGTACACCCGTGAAGAAATAGATAAAATCACTATGTCTCTTCAACAGCCCATGAGCAACGTATCTCGAATCCAGCAGCGCCGCAACCGGTACTGGATTTTGAAATATCTTGAAAAGAAAATAGGCCAAAAAGAAGAGGCTGTTGTACTCTACAAGCGAAGGGACAGATACCAGATACTTATTCCGGAGTATATGATAGAATGCGATCTGTCCTTGCCTGGCAGCATTGCTTTAAAGCCTAAAGATCTTATCCGGGTTACATTGCAACACGTCAACGCCAGGAAAAACTCATTTTCTGTATTTATGGGGTGAATAGTACTATAATGACATTTGTCGCTAACCATAATGCGTCTTTTCAAACTTGTTTTTTTGGTTATCACGTAAATGTTCCGGGGTACGGGGTACGGGATACGTGGTGCGGGGTACGAGGTACGGGGTAGTAAAAGGATTATTTCCGATTAACACCCCGCAACTCGTAACCCGCAACCTGGAACAATATCGCATGACGCAAAAAGAAGCTGCTGCTAAATAAAGCTGGTAAGTTGTGTTGTGGGGATAGTTAGAACACTTTGCAAGAAGTCTCGAAAAATGCGTAATTTCAGGAGCACTGTTGTGACTACTCCAGGAAAAGAATCAAATAAATATACTACTACAGCCCGTCTGTTTAAGCTTATTAGCAATATCTCTGAAGAACAGTTGCTGTTTTTATTAAAAGAGTTGCTCAAAGACCGCTTTACTGCTCATTTGTTCAGGCTTATTATTGAAATGCCTGATGATCAGCAGTTAATTCTTATGAAGCAATTGGAGGAAACATCTGTAAAGTCGGGCAATCTGGATAAAAGAAGTCACCTGAGAAAACCCTGCCTGATAAGTGTCGATTACATAGTTGAAAATCGTAAATTCAAAAGCTTTATGCTCGATATCAGCACTTTTGGTGTATTCATTGAAACAAAAGACCTTTTTCCGGTGGGAAAAGAAATAATAATGACTTTTACCTTAAGTAATTATCAAAAACCCTTTAAGCTCACCGGTGAAATTATCTGGAGTGGCTCCCAGGGGATTGGTGCGAAATTTAAATATTTAAACCGGCGCCAGTTTGATATCATTAAATCCTATTCAGAAAAAATGGATGAGGTATATGAAATAAACAGTTAAGGATTGACTCATGCGTGTATTATTCTGGTATTGTGAACATTTTGACTGGATACCCTCAATGAAAACACTTGATGATGCTCCTGACGCTCATCCTGCTGAAAACGAAAAAACCGTGGTTGCATTTGTTCACATTGAACCGGCGGACATCCAGGAAGGCAGCAACGCAGAAACTAAACTGGTAAAAAACTCAAAATGGCTAGCCCGTAAATGGGAGACAATGAAAATTGTCCTGCATTCTTTTACGCACCTGGGGGAAGAAAAAGCTGAGGCGGACAAGGCGCAGGCATTGCTCAAACGAGCCGGGAAACGGCTGGAAAATGCAGGCTACTCGGTTTTTCAAACTCCGTACGGATATTTTCTGGATCTTGTCATAAAGGCGCCAGGACATCCTTTGGCAAGAATTTACAAAGATTTTTGACCCGTTGAATTAGACTTTTTCCCGGTTCATTAGCTTTTAGTTTCTTACAGATTTATCTCGTTAGCTACTCTTTCCCATATGTCTTTGATGACCTGAGATGTTTCTGAATTTGTGTTATATTCGAAAATGGTTTGTTCCTGAACCATGGCCCTGATGAAAACCGGGTCAAAAGGGATACAACCCAGCCACATTAATTTTTTTTCTCTTGAGAAGTTTTTAATGCTGCCGGTCAACTCCGAATTAAGATCAAACTTGTTGACGCAAACCATGGCTGGAACTTTAAAAAAAGCGGCCAGTTCGACAACACGTTCCATATCATGTTTGCCGGAAACAGTCGGTTCGGTAACAATAAGCACTGCGCTGGCACCTCCGATAGAAGCAATTACCGGACAACCCACTCCCGGGGGACCGTCTGTAAGAATGAGATCAAGATTTTTTTCTTCCCCGAGTTTTCTGGCTTCCTGGCGTACAAGGGTTACCAGTTTACCTGAATTCTCCTCTGCAATCCCAAGCCTGGCGTGAACCATTGGTCCAAAACGCGTATCCGAAATATACCACTCGCCACATGTATTAAGCGGAAAGTCGATTGCTTTTTCAGGACAGAAATATACACAAACACCGCAGCCTTCACATTCAATCGGGTTTACCTCATACCCTTCATTAATGGCATTCCATCTGCATAATTCCCGGCACAGATCACACTCTGTACACTTTTCCTTATCAATATCCGCCGTATAACCTGACTGAAAATCGGCTTGCTTAATAACCTCAGGACTCATGATAAGATGAAGGTCTGCCGCATCCACGTCGGCATCACATAGAACCTTGTTTTCAGCCAGTGACGCAAAGGCCGCCATCAAACTGGTCTTCCCGGTTCCTCCCTTTCCGCTAATAACTATTAACTCTTTCATAAATTCTATTCCCGTTTTTCTTTAAAACGATATTTATCGATACTCATAATTTTTGATTTGGTTACAAAATTCGTATTGTTGTTTCTTGTTTGGAATTTATGCCCGAAAACAGGAGTTTTCCGGCAGGCATGAGCTATCTGTAGCAAATTATTAAGTATAAGTAAACTTGATTGTTTCGTAAAAAGTAAAAAAAACACTTTTTACGAAACGTTTTAAGTTTTAGTTGATATTGACAGAAAGGCTGCTATTTATTACAAAAATGTATTATTACACCCAAAAAATTGATAACCGTTCAAAGGTTCAGGGTTCAACGTTCATGGTTAAAAACAAAGAAGGCATTGAAGATCCAAAGGCCTCGTTACAAATATTCATTTTTCAAAGTAATTGTCAATTTGGTCTTTAATTTTGGATTAGGCCTGACGAAACTGACGTTTTATCGTAAAGACGCATCCCATGTTCAAATTTGCGGAAAACCCACAACCCCTGAACCTTGAACTCTGAACCTTTGAACGCTTACAAAAATTGAAACACCGAACAGGAGTGCAAAATAAATGCGTACAATAAAACGAATAGAAGAAATTACCCTGCTTTATGAGATAAGCAAAGCACTTAATGAACATCTTGACCTTCGAAAATCTTTATACAAGGTTTTGGAGATACTATCCAGCTCCATGAATATGGTAAGAGGAACTGTAACAATTCTTAATCCATTGAGAAATGAGATAAATATTGAGGTTGCTCATGGTATTTCAAAAAGTGCCATGTCGAGAGTGAAATATAAACTCGGAGAAGGAATTACCGGCCGTGTTATTGAAACCGGAAAAGGTGTAGCCATTCCAAAAATAAGTGATGAACCGCTGTTTCTTGACAGAACTGCATCCAGAAAGGCAAGACAGGTTGAAGAATTCTCTTTTATATGTGTGCCTGTAAAAAAAGGAAAACAGGTTATCGGAGCGCTTAGCGTGGACAGACCTTTTGATGAATCTTACATCTTGAAAGAAGGAAAAAAACTCCTGTCCGTTGTGGCGACAATGATCGCACAACATGTTATTAACATTGAAATAATACGCCTTGAAAAAAAGCAGTTGCGAGAAGAAAATAAAAGGCTCAGGGATGAACTCGAGAATAAATACAGTATCACCAATATTATAGGCAACAGCAATAAAATGCGAGAGGTCTATCAGATGATTTCCCAGGTCTCCAAAAGCAATGCAACAGTACTTATTCGAGGGGAAAGCGGAACAGGGAAAGAACTTACCTCTAACTCCATACATTATAACAGCAACAGGGCAAAGAATGCTTTTATTAAGGTCAACTGCGTGTCACTCCCTGTAAATTTGATTGAAAGCGAGCTTTTTGGTCATGAAAAAGGGTCTTTTACAGGTGCAATAAAAAAGAAGCTGGGTAAATTTGAACTTGCACATATGGGAACCATATTCTTAGATGAAATCGGGTCCATCAGTCTTGATGTCCAGGTAAAATTGCTTCGTGTTTTGCAGGAAAAAGAATTTGAACGGGTAGGTGGACATAAGACCATTAAAGTGGATGTTCGCGTTGTTGCCGCTACAAACAAAAACCTTGAACAGGCTGTCGAAGATGAAAGTTTCAGGGGCGATCTGTATTACAGGTTGAATGTTTTTCCAATTTACATGCCTCCCTTAAGAGAACGCAAGACTGATATTCTGCTTCTTGCCGACTATTTTCTTGAAAACTATGCAAAAGAAAACAACAAGGACATCAGAAGGTTTTCAACCCCTGCCATAGACATGCTTATGGAATACCACTGGCCCGGGAATGTCAGGGAGCTTGAAAACTGCATTGAACGGGCCGTACTTTTATGTGAAGAGGGGGTAATCCACAGTTACCACCTTCCGCCTACCCTGCAGACGGGCACTGAATCGGATACATTACCGGCTGTATCCATAGAAGATGCCGTAGGAAATCTTGAAAGGGAGATGATAATAGATGCACTCAAAAATACACGCGGCAATATCACGCTGGCGGCAAAAATACTCCGGACAACGGTCAGAAAGTTTTCCTATAAAGTGGAAAAATACCGGGTAGATTACCGTAACTATCGCTAATCTTTTAGTATCTTAATTGTTAGTTTTTTGCATTTTATGGCAAAAATGCGTAAGGGTTCGTTCTTTCTATGCATGAGAAGTATGATTGATGATTGATGATTGAATATTGAAGGAATACTGCCTGTTTCAGCCTCAATTCTATAATCAAAACGGTGGAGCGTAGCGACTTCAATCAATCTTCAATCTTCAATCATCAATATTCAATGAGTTTCCGGCTCTCCCGGATTAGGAGACAGACAAATGGATTTTTTACTGACAAAGGAACAGAAATATATTCAAAAAGCAGCAAGAGAATTTGCTCTGGGAGAAATGGCACAAGTCGGCCGTGAATTTGATTTGAATGAAACCTATCCGGAAGATATTGTGAAAAAAGCAAGAAAACTCGATCTTATCGGGCTTTTCATTCCTGAAAAATTCGGTGGCCCAGGGTTAGGTTATCTTGAGCAAGCCATTGTTTTAGAAGAGTTCTGGAAAGTAGATCCCGGTATCAGCCAGCAGCTTTGCTCTTTAACATTCGGTGCAGAAGAGTTTATCCTTTTCGGTACAGACGAACAGGGTAAAAAATTTCTTGAACCCATTTTTACTGGGGACGCGGTTATGGGATTTGCCATAACAGAGCCTGACGCCGGTTCCGATACACTTGCAGCCAGCACGACAGCCGTGAAAGAAGGCAATGAATGGGTCATCAACGGATCAAAAGTCATGATTGGAAACGGGACCAGGGGAACCTTTATGCTGGTTTTCTGTCTGACTGATCCGGATGCTGAATCCAGATCCAGGAGGCACAGCATATTTATTGTAGAGACAGACAGGAAAGGTTACAAGGCCGAGCCCATGCACGGAAAAATGGGGCTGCGCTGTTCAGACACGGCAGCCATCTATCTGACCAATGTCCGTGTGCCCGAAGAAAACCTTCTTGGAACCCGTGGGAATGGATTTCCTCAGCTCATGGCCTTTTTTGACAGAAGCCGCGCTTATGTCAGCGCCCATGGTGTCGGACTGGCCCAGGGGGCTCTGGATATGGCTGTCAAGCATGTCAGAGACCGAAAACAGTTTGGAAAGCCAATCGGCAGTTTCCAGGGCGTCCAGTTTAAAATTGCTGATATGGCAGTGAAAGTTGAACTGGCCAGGAACGTGATGTACAAGGCTGCCTGGTTGCTTGATAACGGCACGCCCGATACAAACGTTACTGCCATGGCAAAAATGTATGCCGCTCGTATCGCCGTTGAAGTAGTTGACGAGGCCCTTCAGCTCCACGGCGGATACGGATATTTTGATGATTATGATATCGAACGTTTCTACAGGGCTGCAAAAGTCCTTGAAATCTATGAAGGGGCAAAGGAAATCGAAAAAATGATCATCGGACGGACCATTGTAGGTAGATTAAATCTATCGTAAAACTTTCCATTAATCAAATTTTAAGGATTCAACAATGAAAGAAGAATTTTTATTAGGAAACGGTGCCATGGCCCTTGGAATTTTAGAGGCGGGCTGCCAGATCATGACCTCATACCCCGGAACCCCGTCTTCAGAAATCCTTCCCGAGGTTGTCCGGTTTTCCAAAGCTGCCAATCTGAATACCAGTATTGAATGGTCTATTAATGAAAAGGTAGCGTTTGACAATGCTTTTGCTGCTGCCATATCCGGCAAGCGGGCTGCCTGCTGCATGAAAATGGTGGGCCTGAATGTTGCGGCAGACTCGTTTATGTCTGCGGCCTATATCGGCAATATCGGCGGACTTGTGATTATCTCCTGTGATGATCCAGGACCCCATTCTTCCCAAACCGAGCAGGACTCACGGCTTATGGCACGCCTGGGCAAAGTGCCTGTGTTTGATCCGGCAAATCCTGAAGAGGCAAGGGAAATGATCAAGGCTGCCTTTGATCTTTCTGAAGAATTCCAGGTCCCTGTGATGGTCAGGCCTGCCATCAGGATCTGCCACGCACGGCAGAATATCAAATATGATGTTCTTAAGAGTAATTTGACCAAGGCTGATTTTAAACGGGAGCCAACCCGTTGGGCATCCACGCCAAAATTCAGGTTTATGCAGCACAAGGCATTGAATGAAAAACATCTGAAAATCAGCGAAAAATTTGATACCTTTGCACCTTTTAACATGCATACCCTTAAAAAAGGAAAATCTTATCCATTCGGTGTTGTGACCGGTGGTGTTCCCTCAAGCGTGGTTCAGGATATGTTTGAAGAATACGAAAGAACTGACATCCCGGTCTTGAAACTGGGTGCGCCCTATCCTTTTCCGGAAAGACTGGCCGATGAGTTCATGGATGCCTGCGACAAGGTATTGGTGATTGAAGAGACCGACACAGTGATTGAATATATGTTAAGGGACAAGCGCAAAACTCTGGGACGGCTCTCCGGCCATGTGCCCATGGAAGGTGAGCTGGTTCCTGAAAAAATTGAAGGGGTTCTGAACAAAGCGCTATCTGACTGCGGGCTTTCTCCCTTATCAGACCATGACTGCGGACAGGAAGCCTTCGAACTTATGGGAGGTCTTGAGCTTCCCATCAGAAAACCGACTTTGTGTCCTGGATGTCCACACAGGGCATCTTTTTATTCCATCAGAAAAGCTATGCCAAAAGCGATTTATCCTTCAGATATCGGGTGTTATACTTTGGGCATTAATTTAGGAGGTGTTGATACAGTGCTTGACATGGGTGCTGGTATCACAATGGCATCAGGATTCTGGAACGCCCATATCCAGGATGATGTTAAAAAGCCCATTGTGGCGACCATGGGTGATTCCACATTTTTCCATTCCGGTACAACCGGTTTGATGAATGCAGTTTACAATGATTCAAGATTCGTGCTGGTGATTCTGGACAACCATATTACAGCCATGACCGGCATGCAGCCTGCCATGACCCAGGATAAAAGGGTTGATGGTAGAAAAGGCAATTCCATTCCGTTAGAAACCATTGTCAAAGGTTGCGGTGTAGAGTATCTTAAAGTGGTTGATCCTTATGATACCAAGGCAATGATCAAAATGGTTAAAGACGCTGCTGAGTACGCCTATGGTGAAAATGGCGGGATTGCCGTAATTATCGCAAGGCATGCTTGTGTAATTGGTTTCATGGATCAGGCCATTGTCGAAAAAATTCCTGTAAAGGTCACAGATGACTGTGATGAATGCGGTTTTTGTCATAAGAGATTTGAATGCCCTGCATTATATGTAGATGTGGAAAATGAAAAAACAGAAATAAACCAGACCCTTTGTGCCCAGTGCGGCGTCTGCCTGAATATCTGTCCACAGGGTGCCATTGTCAGAGCTTGATGGCGTCGTAGAAAGTCCCATCTACTGCGTTGCAGCGGTTTTTCAGACACTCGGCATACTACATGTATTGCCTCGTCCCTGAAAAACCTTTGCGCCTTTTTATCCCGCTGATTTTTAGCGGGGGTATATGGAACTTTCTACTTAGCACCCCAAGGGCATTTCCTACGGGCACCATCGGCGATACTTTTTACGAGTTCATCAGAGTTTAGGGTTTGCGCAGGTAAGCGTAGACTACGAAAATAGATTCACATTTTAGGAGCGAACCCTTAAGGAGATAAAAAATTATGAGGACTGTGAATTATGTATTAAGCGGATTAGGCGGACAGGGAATCCTTTTCATGACCAAGGTCTTTGCCACAACTGCTTTAAATAAAGGATATAATATTTTAGGCGCTGAAACTCATGGCATGGCACAGAGGGGCGGATCTGTTGTCTCGCATTTGCGGATAGGGGAGGCACGGTCCAGCCTGATCCGGGCAGGAGCTGCTGACTTTCTTTTATCCATGGATGAGTCCGAGGCCTACCGGTATCTGCCCTACCTGAAAAAAGGCGGAAAGCTTTTTACTAATGCACCGTCCGATGAATTCCCGGATAAACGGGTGGTAGCATATCTTGAAAAACAAGACATCGAGCCCAGGGCCATGGAAGCTGGTAAAACGGCCATGGAGTTAGGGTCTCCCAGGTCAACCAACCTTGCCATGGTGGCGTTCTTTTCAGCCTTTGGTTTCGGTCCTTTGACTGCGGATGATCTGAGGGCCACGGTAGATAACATGAGCCCAGGACCTTTTAAAGAAACAAATTTAAAGATTTTTGATACCTGCTACGAGACGGGCAGGAAAATGGTTAATGATTAGTTTCTTATTTGCAAAATTTGTGCTTTTTTTGTCAAAAAAATAATTTGTAAACTTCTTATAGCTTGAACAATTGAATATTTTCGATTGAATATTTTCGATTGAATATTGAAAATTGAATGAAATCTATCAATTTAAATATGAAAGATAGAGCGAAGCGATTCAACAAATTTTCAATCTTCAATAATCAATAGTCAATCAGGTTACGGCTTGTCCAGGTTGGGATCTGGTAAATTTTACTTAGCTTATATTTGGAGGCATTTATGGAATTTTTTAAGAACCTCACGGTATTATCACTTGAACAGGCAACCGTTGCCCCATATCTCACATACAGACTGGCCCAGGACGGAATGAATGTCGTAAGACTAGAGCATCCGGTATACGGAGATCCTAACCGGTTCATCGGCGAAAACGTCCTTGATGAAAAAAGAATGAACTCCTATTTTTTAACCATCAACTCCGGGAAAAAAGCATTAACCCTGAACCTGGCTGACCCCAAGGGCCGGGAAATATTCAAAAAACTGATTCAACAGCTTGAAGTTGATATTTTTGTTACCAACCAGTTGCCTAAAAATTATGAAAAACTTGGCATTGCTTATGAATTTATGAAAGAAATCAAACCGGATATCATCTGGCTGGGACTTACCGGGTTTGGCCCGGATTCCAATGAGGGTGCCTACGATCCGATTCTGCAGGCAAGATCGGGCTTAATGGAACTTACCGGTGAAGCTGACGGAGAACCCCAGGTTCTGGGTATTCCCCTGCCGGATATGGGAACCAGTGAACACGGATACGGGCTGTTGATGAAAGCGCTCTTTAAACGGGCAGTCACAAAAGAAGGCACACGGATTGACCTGTCCATGTTTGAATCCACCGTATCCTGGCTGACAGTTCCCATTGCCCTTTCAAAGAGCTTTGGTGCGAATATTTCCAGACGCGGAAACACCCATGAATTTTTCAGTCCGGTATCGGTTTATAAAACCAGCAACGGGTTTGTCTACCTTGCCGTGGGCAATGATCGGCAGTGGGAATCCGTGGTATCCCAGGACATGTTCAAATCCCTTGCAAAAAAAGAGTATGAGAAAAACCAGGGCAGGATTGCAGATGTAGTAAATCTGAACAAGGCCATTAATGCCATTACTAAGCAGCATACGTCTGAAGAACTCATTGATTTGTTCAACTCAATTACCGTTCCCATCTCAAAGATCAAGAACGTGAATGAAGTGGTTGAAGATCCATTGGTCGCAAGACGGATCCTTACATGTAAAGACCCAAAGACCGGCACAAAAGTAACCCTTGCTCCGCCGCCCAATATGACACCCTTTCTGGAAGAAAGTGACAGGAGACTCTCCTTTCCACCGAGGTTCGGCGAACAAAACCAGGAAATCTACGGTGATGTTCTGGGGTATGACGAGGCCACTCTTGCAGAATTTAAGGAAAAAGGTATTATTTAATGAAGTTGGATAACAGCTTTAAAGAAAGAAAATCCTTAGGCCAGGATGTATTTGAGTATTTAAAAAATGCCATCATTGACCAGACCATTGAGCCTGGTTCAAGGCTTGTGGAAAGCAAGATTGCCGACATGCTGGGTATCAGCAGGACACCGTTGCGCGAAGCCTTGCACAAGCTTGAAAGGGAAGACTGGATTGAAAAAATCCCGTCAGGCGGATTCCAGGTGGTCACCCTGACAAATGCTGATATTGAGCAGACATTTGGTATCAGGAGTGTTCTTGAAGCCTATGCCGCACGGCTTGCAGCCGAAAACCATCAAGATAAGGATCTGCTTCCTTTAGAAAGAAAGATGAAGGAATTCCAGAAGTGCCTTGAATTAAATAAAAACAGTGACAAACTTCAAAAAATTAATACCCAATTTCATGATCTTCTTTACAGCTTGAGCAAAAGCCCGAAGCTGATCAAAATGATCAACCAGCTTCGGGCCCAGATCTCAAGATTCAGGCGGATTATCTTAAAGCAGCACGAATATGCCCTTCAGAGCAGTGATGACCACGTCAAAATGCTTGAAGCCATTAAAAATCGTGATGGCAAAAAGGTTGAACAACTTGTACGGCAGCACATTATTAAAGGGAAGAACGCGGTTTTAAGTGAACTAAAACAAGAGGAAGAAAAAAAGAGTGCCTGAAATAAAGGACATACTGGAAGGGAGTAAGATTGCAGGAGCAAGGATGATCCGTCTCATTGAAGAGAACGATCCATCGGCATTTGAGATGCTAAAGCTTCTCTATCCCCATTCCGGCAATGCCTTTATCATCGGC
>JAUWMJ010000184.1 GCA_030613225.1 Desulfobacterales bacterium | reverse complement strand
TCCGAGTCTCGGTGGTGTCGAATCGCTAATCACCAGGCCGGTTACCACCTCTCATTCCGGCCTTTCCCAGGAAGATCTGCAAAAACTGGGAATTTCAGACAGCTTAATTCGAGTCTCAATCGGCATAGAAGCAACCGAAGATCTTATTGAAGATTTCAAGCAGGCTTTAAAATAGGTACCCGTTCAGGGGTTCAGGGTTCAAAGGTTCAGAGTTGCTTTTTCAACCCAAAGCCGCAACCAAAGTTCAGGTTTAACGTAACCGTTCACAGGTTCAGGGTTCAACGTTCAGGGTTAAGGGCAAAGAAGGCATTGAAGACCCAAAGTCTTCGTTGAACATGGTCATTTCCCAAAGTAACTGCAAATTTGGCTCCAAATTTTGGATTAGGCCTGTCGAAGATGGCGTTTTTCTTATAAATACACGTTCCAAATGCAGTCCGGGAACGAAAATGGAACCTTGAACCTCTGAACCTTTGAACCTTTGAACCCTGAACCCGTGAACGGTTACTAAAATAAATATACGATGCATTTTCAGCGTGTTACCGGTATGTCATATCTTTTATCATTTATTTTGATAAAATACCGGTCATTATCATTTTCCATGTATTTTGATATCTTCATCATGCTTTGTTCAGTAAATTTTACAAGCTCTTCTCCATCCTTTGTATATAAACTATCATCTTTTATAAACAGTTCTTCAGGATTCAGTTTTATTTGTTTTTTAGTGTTCAATAAAAGATAAATGTCTTTATTTTTGATAATATTAAAAACGAATAAAGCTGTGTCTTCATATCGAAAATAGACTTTTTCTTTATAACTTTCCGTGGTCTGGGTAACATAGTAGCCATCTTTGTCTTGTCTGATTGATGAATGAAAGAAATCTATTATTTTCCTGTGCTCGAACTCTCCATGCATATTGTGCCAGCGACCATTTGAGTCAAGCCAAAATACTGCCCTTTCCTTCGAAATCACAATTTCTTTAAGCTGTTTAGTCATGATAATTTTACCATTTCCTAAAACAAACGTGTCTCCCTGCTTGTTGGAAAACATTATGTAGAACCCCGCTTTGCCTTGGCGACTAATTTTTCGACTAACTTCGATTCTAACCGAATACGCGTCTCCTTGTGTGCTTTTTGCTCCTCTGTAAGTATTTCAGCACTCTTTTCAGCGTCTCTGGCCGCTTTCTTTTTGAGGTCATCAATCTCGGTGTTTTTTTCCTTCTTAATTCCGGCAAGTTCTGAAGAATATTTCTTATCGAGGTCATGCAGATCTTGCTTGTATTTTTTATCGAGGGTCTTTAATTCCTCTTGATACTTTTTTATGGTCTTTTTAAGTTCGGCATTGAATCGCGTGACTTCTTCAGCATGCTCTTTTTTGAGTTTGGGGATAAGGTCATTATGTCCTCGCTGTAATTTTTGGAACTCCTGATGTGAGTCGAGTATGGCCTTGAACTTGGCTTTAGCTGTTTCTTTTTCTTTTTCAATTTGCTTTTTCAAAGAGGCAACCGTTGCATGGTGTTCTTCTTTTAAAATGTCAACTGTTGCCTTATGTTCGACCATTAGAGCGTTTATTTCAGTGTCAAGGAGGTCCTGCATCCCGCCGACTCCTGATTTGAAACTTTGAAGCTCATTCTTGTGATCTTTTTTCAACTGCGTTATGCTTTCGTCATATTCGCGCTGCTGCTTTTCGATTCGCTCCTGCCATTTAATGTCTGCCGCATTCGCGGCTTTAGTGTTTTCTTTTTCAATTTGTTCCCTTAAGGAGTCAATCATTGCATCATGTTCGATCTGTATTTTGTCAAACTTTTTCTGATATTCATTTTCTCTAAAAGCTTTGGAATTGATTTTCTCCTGCTGCACTTGCTTTTCTAAAGAAACGACCGTTTCCTTGTGCTTTTCAGACAGCTTTTCTACAGAAACTTCGTGCTCCTTATTTATCTTATCGATTATTGCATCATGTTCGACCTGTAATTTGTCAAGCTTTTTCTGATATTTACTTTCTCTAAAAGCTTTGGCATTGATTTTCTCCTGCTGCACTTGCTTTTTTAAAGAAACGACCGTTTCCTTGTGCTTTTCAGACAGCTTTTCTACAGAAACTTCGTGCTCCTTATTTATCTTATCGATTATTGCATCGTAATGCTTCCTCGATTCATTAAAGATCTCGTTCAGCTTGGCCAATTCGGTATGTATTGTCTCATGGCGAAGAGACAGCTCTTTTTTTCGGGCTTGACTCTGTTCCAGTTCAGCCTTTAGGTTGAACATACGCTTTGCCAGATCTCTGAGCCGTTCATCACCGGTTAAAGCCTGGCTGCGGTATTTCCCAAGTTTTTCGGTAAGCTGAACAATCTGCCTTTCCTTTTGCGCCATGCCTTCGCGAAGATTTAAATAGTCTTTTGAAAACGGGGAGCTTCGTGCCTCGCGTAGCGTTTCTTCAATCTTAGCCTTAAGGCCGGCGATTTCTATTTCCTGTTCGCGAAGACGTTGTTCCAAGTCATCATCGGTATGTGATTCTTCCGATAGATAACGATCCACATCGTTTTCGGCTTGCGACGAGTCGTTGCCTTTGTCGCTTGTGTCGTCACTGATAATTTTTTTGTAAAGTTCGTCCAGCCAAAAGGGCTCATCATCAAGTGCGTCCAAGGGTTTCTCAACAGTTTCATTTCCTGATAATGCTTCTGATGTAGCGTCCAATCGTTTGTCAGACTGATCAACGAACCACTTTTTTGCTGCATCCGGTAAGGAGGGATCGGAGAATGGCACTGCGTCTACCTGCTCGACGGGTTTTAAATCGATCAGCGTGGATACTTTCTCCACGAATTCGCCATTGAGAAAATCCATTTTATTAAGATAGGCATCCGCATGATATCTTTGCTTACCATGCAGATCAAGATCGGATTTGGGAATATTAGAAGAAATCAGGATAACCGGTATTTGACTGCCGACCACTTTTTTGGCTTTGCTGCAAAGCGCCAGCCTGGATTTATCTGACTGTTCTGCAGCAACAAAAACCGCATCGGGCCTGAGTGATTTAACGATATGAATGCCATTTTCGCCGGCTTCCACCAATTGCGCTTCATACCCGTAAGGCATCAATGCATTACGTATTATTTCGACGAGGTCGTTGTTGTTGTCCATGACCATAACTCGGCGATCGGTCATCTAAATACTCCCTCAAAAATGATCCTAACCTGGGTTAAAAAATTATCTGCACAAGGGCAATATTCTCAAGCAGTTTATCTAATCGTAAATGGTATACAGACAAAAAACCTATCAAATATGAAAAAGTATACTCAGGCTAAAGCATGTACCCATCCGATCTCGAATGATATATCGGTTATAAGTTCCTTCGTATGTTAATGGGGCGCTAAAATGCTTTTGGCAGGCCGGAGACCGCTGGGTTGTTTATTCGGTGTGGATGCCGATTTAGATGATGTTGTGCATTGCCGGGCTTCATTTAAAGCGACACCGATTGCTCTTTCATTATGCGCGCTACATCTTATACTACCCATAACAATCGGTAATCAGCCTAACTGAAAGTCCCTGGTGATATAAAGGCAGTGAATTCCAAAACCCCCGGCCCTTCTGCTGGGTAATTTACAACTTAAGAAACGAACCCGACGGTCTTGTCGAACCGTGTTTATGTGAGTTTTTCAATCAACTCGTCAACAACCTGCACTTCTGTCTGTTTTGAACTCAAATAACTGGGAATTTTTGCCCGATAGATTTTACAGGCTTTTAACAAAATCTTTCGCTGCAGCTCACTTAACTCCAGTTTTAGCGATGAGCTGCCGGAGTTCGTCATTTTTCCTGGTTTTTCAAAATCATATACTTTAATGTGGACATCTCCTGTACCAATCAGGTACTACTTCTATAAAGACTGTGTGAGACCTTTGCAAAACGGCACTTTTCGAAGTCTGCGCTTATCTGCCCGAATTCTGCGTCCCCGATGAGCGGGATCTACGCTTCGTTTCGACAGGCTCAATTTTCGGCACTTTAGTGAAGCTTTAGCGCTATCCTCGAAATATTCAATAATTACCATTTTTCAAAGGTCTCGAGTATTTACCCGGCAATGCTCCTGCCAGGGCCTATGATGCATTTTTGCTACATTGACAACGAGTTGTTTCTTCGGGCAAGTTAGCGCATATTGTCTTTAAACTTGGCTTGCGGTCAGGACTAATTGCAACCGGTATCCCGTGTTTGCGCATCTTGGATGCGCCTTCCCTGGGAATCAGCACTCTTCCTGCCCATTTAACATGAACAATACTTGGCTATTCCTTAATAACGTCCTCCTTTGGGTACCTTTTTTTAAGGCTTCCCTCTGGAGAACGCTATTTATTTCTCTCTTTGGAATAAGTTATTTTGATAATATTCTATCTTTCGACTGTCTCTCCCTTTTTATTTATCAAGGTCTTTAGCTTTTTCAGGACCAGCCGGCTCTTTTTTCTCACGCGGCGCTCTGGCAACCGGGCCTTTTATCTCACTCGGCGCAGCGGCAACCGGGCCTTTTTTCTCACTCGGCGCAGCGGCACCCGTCTGCGGTTTTCTTGATTCGACCGTAATAGTTTCACGTTTTCTGGGCGGATTTTCCTTGCGTTCATCGAAGGTCACCAGAAGTACAGGCGGGATAACTCCATCCATTTTTAACCGATCATCAAAAAATGCATTTCTGATATTACTGGCGTGAATGGAGACTTCCTCCATATCCGAATTGTCGGTGTCTTCAAGTTCGGAAAGTTTATCGAGAATTTCCAATATGATTCTGTTCAGCGGGTCATCCTGCCCTTTCTCCTTGTCTAAATGCTTGCCCATTGCATTGAGATTGGCAATCGTCAGGGGATAAATCCTGTACCCTTCTTTCGGCGAGCTGTATACGGATTGAAGTACTCCTAGAATGACGGAAAGATTTTTTTCATAAATACCCCCTTTGTGCCACTTTGTCATCATTCCGAAAATCCGATGGACGATGTAGTCGTTGGGTTGCACCGCAGATAACAGCAAAAATGGATCGCGTTCTCCGATCAGCGCATCTATAACCCAGTGGTTCTCAATCTCGAGAATCTTTAAAAAGAGGGGACAATTTTCCGGCGTTATTCCTACGGTGCTCAGAAAGTCGGAATAGGTAATTGCAGCTTCAACCGCCTCGGTGGTTCTGCACTGGAAAATTCCCTGTAATAGCCTGTTTTCAATTTCTTGGATATTTTCTTCCGTCCAATTTTCAGTATAATCAAAAGCTGTCATCTTTTCCTCCTTGTGTACTGTTAGCACTCGTATTAGTCGGCAAAAAGGTACCGCGGCGCCACTTCGTCTTCACGGTAATCTCCACGCACAATCAGAACCTGTGGGATTATATCTTCCAACATTTTGGTGTTGTCGAAAAGGGCGGTTCTAATCTTCAGGGCTTGTCTCGCCACCTGTTCCATGTTATCATCTAACTGTAATCCTTCAAGGTTTCCAATTTTCTCAAGAATATCCAGAATAACTCTATTGCTCGAATCGCTCTGCCCCTTCTCTTGTTCAAGGTGTTTTCCGAGGTTGTCGATGTCTGAGATAGTTAACGGATAAATTTTATATCCATCACGTGGAGAACTATACGAATTTTGGAGCACACCAAGCACGATTGCCAGAGTCTTCGGGTAAATGCCACCTGCTCGCCACCTTGTTAGCAGCCGGAAACATCTGGAAACCAAGAAATTATTGGGTGGAATTGTCGACAGCAGTAAAAAGGGATCTTGATCTCCAATCAAGGCGTCCAGTACCCAATGATTTTCTATTTCCAGCATTTTCAGAAACAGTGGATAATTTTCAGAAGTCAGCCCGGACATTCTGAGAAATCTCGAATAACTGATACAAGATTCCACAGATTCAACAGTTCGCGCAGACATTAACTGGTGCAGAACCCTTGTTTCTGTATCTGAAATGGATTGCTTCATAGCGTTAATACTTGAAATGTTTTCATGGTCTGTAATAGCTGAATCTTTTTCTTGTTTTGCCATAATTCTTTCCTTTCACTGGAGTTATGTTTTTGTTTAATTGCCTTATACTATTCATCTATGATGAGGTTATAAATATGTTGCGTGTGTTAGATCTTTTTAAGAAAAAGTATGTATCATCATTTGGTAATTTATTCTAACCAGCTATTGACGCGATGATTCAAATACCGCCGCTTGAATCCCAAAGCAACATGCCTTTGGAAATGAGGTTTGAAGGTCATCTGTTAAAGCCAATATGGTTGAACTTGATGGTGCAAAATACATAGTTGCTACAAACCATTATGATTTGTCAGCCGAACAGATAGCAGCAGCATATAAACTTCGATAGGACATAGAAAACTTTTTCGCATGGTAGAAAAAGTACCAAGTATCAATCTGAAATTATAATATTTTTATAATTGAGTGTCAAGATAAAAACTGTTGATTGCCAGAGTAACCGCATTTGGAAATAATGTTACCTTTGAACCTGGTCCGGGGGTTAAAAATTTTTTCTCCAGCCGATATCAACCTATACTGTGCGGGGTGACCTGATATTTCATGATTTTGCGTAAATTAATTAAAAGATTAGATAATCTGTGCATCAAATCATAAATATCGGGTCACTACGATATATCCTGCA
>JAUWMJ010000365.1 GCA_030613225.1 Desulfobacterales bacterium | reverse complement strand
ACTATATAGCACTGTTTCAATAGCTATCCGGTTTTCTTCATACGGAGTTGCCCAGCAAGGTGTATGGGGTGTCCTAAAAGCTGATCCTCAAAATCTAAATCGATACTATACGATTGAATATCACGTCTCGTTGACTGTTAGTCCACGCAGGTTTAAAAAATATGCTCCAGAAATGGAATCTTATTCAAGGTGGCATGAAAATATCAGAAATGCTCTTCAAAGGTATGACTGGGAATATGTCGATAGCCAAATCGAAAAAAGGGTAATGCGTGAGGCTATTCTAAAAACAATCAATGGGAAATCTGTTTTGGGCACAGGCAGTAAATAATTAATTTCATCGCATATAACAAGGCTATTTCAGCCGATTATTTTCTGCCGTTAATTTTCTGAGTTTACCTGCAAAAAACAGCCCAAAAACCAAAAAAAACAGCTAATTTTCTTATTTTAAAATCCACTATTAAATCATTTAACACTCGCACTATAACTAACTTAAACGTTGCAGAATAGTCGCACAAAAATATCATAGTATCCTTAATTATAAATATCTGAGATCATCTGCCCCCTCACAGCCGTACCCTCAAAATCGATTTAAAGATTTTTCTCACACAGATTCTCACACAAATAAAAAGAGCTTACAAGCAGATACTTGTAAACTCTTGAATTAACTGGTGCGCCCGGCAAGATTCGAACTTGCGACCTACGGATTCGTAGTCCGGCGCTCTATCCAGGCTGACCTACGGGCGCATGTGAAAATAAGTAACCGTTCACAGTTTATGGTTCAACGTTCAGGGCTAGGGATAAGGACAAAATGAAGTCCAAGGACAAGAATCCAACTTTGAACCCATGAACTGCTATGAAAATAGATTGTATTTTTTCTGCTTCATAAGCTATACTTATCCCTATGTCAATTACAAAACACATAAAATTTATAAATATGGCGCTTGAAGAGGCTAAAAAAGCTGGACAAAAAGATGAAGTTCCTGTAGGTGCTGTGGTCGTTACAGAAAAAGGAAATATCCTTTCATCTGCACACAATCAGGTAATTGGCCTTTGCGACCCCACAGCACATGCTGAAATACTTGCAATACGCAAAACCGCCTCAAAGGTTCAAAATTACAGGTTGTTAAACACAACTCTGTATGTTACGGTTGAACCTTGCATAATGTGCATGGGGGCGATTATTCACGCCCGGATTTCAACTGTTGTTTTTGGTACATTTGATCCAAAATGGGGTGCCGCCGGTTCTCTTTATAATTTTTCAGATGATACCCGGCTAAATCATCAACTTGAAATTGTACCAGGCATTTGCGAGGATGAGTGCAGAGAATTGATGCAGAAATTTTTTCGTTCCAAGCGAATCTAATGAACTTTAACCACAGAATCACTCAGACTGAAACCTTTAAATCTGTGCTTGTCCGTGTGTATCCGTGGTAAAAACCCATAAAGGAGTATGAATTGTCAAATATAGTAATCGTCGGAACCCAATGGGGAGACGAAGGAAAAGGCAAAATTGTAGATCTTCTGGCAGAACATGCTGATATTGTCGTTCGATTTCAGGGTGGAAATAATGCCGGTCATACCATGGTGGTTGATGGAAAACAATTTATCAGCCATCTGGTACCTTCAGGTATTTTGCAGAAAAAAAGATGTATTATAGTAAACGGTCTGGTGGTAGATCCTGAGGTTTTGATCGAAGAACTCGACAAATTAAAGACTATGGGCATAAACCCTGGACCGGATGAACTGATGATCAGTGAAAAAGCCCATGTTATTTTGCCCTATCATAAGAATATTGATCTTGCACGTGAGAAAAAGAAAGGCGACAAGAAAATAGGAACCACCGGTCGTGGCATAGGACCGGCATACGAAGATAAGGCAACACGCAGGGGGATAAGATTCGTTGAACTTATTGACCCGGAAGTTTTTAAGGAAAAAGTAACGAGCATTCTGGAAGAAAAGAACTTTTATCTGAAAAATTACCTTTCTGCTGAAACATTAGACCCGGAAGTTATCATTGAACGGTACACTCAGTACGCACAGCGTCTTGCCGGTCATGTAACGAATATTTCCGTGGTCATAAATGAAGCCATAAAAGATGGCAAACAGGTCCTTTTCGAGGGTGCACAGGGAACACATCTTGACATAGATCACGGCACCTACCCTTTTGTGACCTCTTCAAACACCATTGCAGGAAATGCGTGCAACGGCGCCGGTGTCGGTCCAAAAGAAATCTCCGGTGTAATTGGTATTGTCAAAGCCTACACAACCCGGGTTGGCAGGGGGCCTTTCCCCACCGAACTTTTTGATAAAACCGGTGACTTTATTCAGGAAAAAGGAGCGGAATTCGGCGCAACAACCGGCAGAAAGCGCAGGTGCGGATGGCTTGACATAGTAATTCTTAAAAACGCCGTACGTTTGAACGGTCTTACAGGCATTACCATCACCAAACTGGATGTACTCGGAGGTCTTAAATCACTTGACATATGCACTGCCTATGAATTTGAAGGCAAGGTTGTAAAAGATTTTCCTGCCGGCCTTAAAGTCCTTGCCGGCTGTAAACCCATTTTTGAAACCCTGCCTGGATGGTCAGAGGATATTTCAGGCATTCGAAAAATTGAAGATCTTCCTGAAAATACAAGAAATTATTTAAAAAGAATTGAAGAACTTATTGAAACTCCAATAGACATTGTATCAATAGGTCCTGGAAGGGAAGAAACGATTGTTATTAAAAATCCTTTCCTTTAAATTTATTTGACTTTTTCAAATCATTAGCATAAATATCCAACCTAAGGGCTCGCGGAAAAATAAGTTTACATTTTAGGCGCATGGATTTAGGTCAGGTTTGTTCGATCCGAGGCTGCAAAACCACAGGAATAGCGAGCTATTTCGAGGTTTTTGGAGTTGAGGATCGGACAAAGCTGGCCTGAATCCGGGATGTGCCACGAAGCAAATGCCCTTGGAGTGCATAAAATGTGTAAATATTTTTGCGCGAGCCATTAAGGGCAAGGTTTTATATGACCAAACAAGATATTCT
>JAUWMJ010000018.1 GCA_030613225.1 Desulfobacterales bacterium | reverse complement strand
AGCAGACAGTTGACCCAGAATGGAGTTGGCCACTTTTTTGGCATCCCCAAGGATGCCCACAGTAACGGGTTTGGTGAGGCCAATGCGGTCGGGGTTGATATCAACCTGAATAATCGCCGCATCAGCCGGCCAGTAATCAATACCGTAGCAGGGTAAGGTTGAGAATGGATTCAACCGGTTGCCCAGGGCCAGTATAACGTCAGCCTTGGAAATTGTCTTCATCCCGGCTTTTGAACCATTGTAACCCAAGGGGCCTACAAACAGCGGGTGGCTAGCGG
This sequence comes from Desulfobacterales bacterium, assembly GCA_030613225.1. The sequence goes on along the minus strand of JAUWMJ010000018.1, from coordinate 15,347 downwards.
GGACGGCGTCATTGTGCTGATAGTTGCAGCAGACCGGGGCGTCCAGGCGCTCGGCAAGCGCCATTGAGTCTTTGATTGCACCGCCGATCACAACGCCACCGCCGTTCAGGATTACGGGGAATTTGGCGTTGGATAAAAGCGCTGCCGCACGGGCGATGGCACCCTCGCCACCAGCCGGACGCTCAAAATCAATAATGGCGGGTAACTCGATCTCAATTACCTGGGTCCAGAAGTCACGGGGAATATTGATCTGGGCCGGAGCGGAGGCGCGCTTAGCCTGCATGATCACCCGATTGAGAACCTCGGCCATTCGGGACGGATGACGCACTTCTTCCTGGTAGGCAACCATGTCCTCAAACATGGCCATCTGCGGAACTTCCTGGAAACCGCCCTGCCCCATGGTCATGTTTGCCGCCTGGGCGGTTATCAACAAAAGGGGGGTATGGTTCCAGTAGGCCACCTTTACAGGTGTAACGAAATTAGCAATGCCCGGACCGTTCTGGCCCACCAGCATACTGATTTTACCGGATGCGCGGGTGAACCCGTCCGCCATCATACCCGCACTGTTTTCATGCCCACAATCCCAAAAAGTGATGCCTGCTTTTGGAAACAGGTCAGTGACCGGCATCATTGCCGACCCAATAATACCAAATGCGCTGTCAATTCCATGCATCTGGAGAACTTTTATAAAGGCCTCTTCGGTAGTCATTTTAACTTTGCTCATGTTATTCCTCCTTATAATTTAATATGGGAAAATAGTTTGAAGCTCTATGATATCTGATATATCAGGTATCAGGTATCATGTAGCTCGTCAAGCATAAAATATAAAAACTTTTAAAATAATCTTGTTTATTTATTGCAATTAGTTAACTACACTACCCTATGGTCCGGCATGGCATCAACTACTTTAACAAAGCCGGCATGGCGTGTCTCAATCAAAATGAATACAGTAATCAATGGGTATAGTTTTTCAAATAATTGTAAAAATCAATTTCGTTGCTATCAAGGCCATAGGTATATACGAAACTTGTTGCAAGCTTGGTAGCAACGATGGCGTTGAGATAGTTATCAGGCACCCGCTGCAAGATATTCTCCAGCCCGACAAGGTCCAAAAGCGGCTTGGGCGTATATTCTTCTACCACCTTTTCCCTTAGTTTGGTATTGGCATGAAGATCAGAGTTGAAAATGGCATCGGTTATATCATTTATTTTGCTGCTCACGATATTGGTCAGGTGGGTAAACGGAATACCCTTTTGGTTATTTTCACGCCATAGGAGCTCAAACTCCGTTCGAGCGTTATACCTTACGGTCTTAATGACTTCATCAACATATGCTTCCATAACCTCTGGAACCTTTCCATCCTTAACTCGCATGTGCGCATCAAACTCATCATCGCTTAGCGCGAGGGATGCAAAAACCTCAAGAGAGGATGATGTTACACCGCCCTTATTTGCCGTAGCATCCTTGATAAGAATTATCCCATGTTCTTCCAGTCGCAGTCTCGCCTCTTCGGTGATGAACAAATTGGCACCTTCAACAATAATTTTAAATTTGGGGACGCCACCATCATCAAGCAATTGCCGCCAGTTATTAATATTCACTGCCGCAGGTCTTCCGCCGCAGGGTACAAAGAGATCCGCACTGGCAAGGGGATTGAGGTGGAAATTGTTCCGGAACTCCTCTCCGTTGGGAACAAATGTTCCATCCGGTAGCGTCAATTGCTTGTCATTTACCGACACAAAAAACCCATCGGGAGAAAGCATCGATTTATCGAAATTTTCAACCATCATCCTCTCATTGGCAAGCTTGAGAAGTTCCTTTCTGTTAATTCCATTTGAGTCATAAAGCACACCACTGCCATCGACAATGGCAATTGTTTTATCTTTTGATATTTTAATTTCGTTACTGCCAAGATCCCCATCGGGTCCACCAGTCTGAATTTTAACAACATCTTCTTCTTTCATACCAAGCTTTTCAAGTGCACCCAAAACGTTCTGGTGAACACTTTCTGTTGTCATGCCGTACAGATCATGTGGAATTCCTCCAAGTTCGGGAGACTTTCCGGTAGACAGGGCTTTAGCAAAACGATAATTTCTTTTAGTGCCATAAGCAGACACCCAGTCCATGAGCTCGGCTGTGCCTTCATCCGGGCCAAAAAAAAGGATTTCCTCTTTGGCGTAAAGATTGCGAACTTCTTCATGGTCAATAATAGTATCAAGCATTCCATCCACATAGTCTTTAAAGGCCCTTTCTGCTTCGCCCTGATTATTAATACGAAGCAAAATTATTCCTTTCGACCCACCTTCAGGTATATCTTTGTTTTTTTTCTGCTGGGTTAATGCCAAATTATAATTTTCCATAAAAGCAGTATCGAGATTAGTCTGATATTCAGCAAGACTCCTCGATCTTACAATCCGGAGTCCGCCCCGGGCGATATCTCTGAAACGGATGTGAAAGCCGATAAAAGCTCTTCCCACACAAAAAAATACACCAAAAGGTCTTTCAGGAAGGTCAACTTCATTTAGGAAAGAAGGATCCAGTCGATAGACCACACAAATTTTATCCCTCCTGAAAAAATTTGTTTTTAAGATCATTTTATTAAAGGTAAGAAAATATTGAAGGATCGTTTTATCAGTAGGGGAGGGAACATTGGTTTCTATTTTACTCTCTATTAGTTTTTCAATTTCTTTTTCATTTCTTTGTTTCTTCTCTGGATGAAGTCTGTTCGAAAAATCCTGGTAAATCAGCAAAACAATTTCAGCGTGGTCTTTAACTGTCTGGGCTATTCGTGTTTCGGTAAAGGTATCTTTTACTAACCTCAATTTCATTTTGTCTAAAATGCCCTTAGCCTCAGGCTGATTTTTCAAAGCCCGGCTTAAAGACGTATACTCTTCCGTGAGAACAGTTATAAACTGATTGGTAAATGCTGCGGCAGAGATTGCATACATTGTCGGTTGAGCTGCCATTACTCCAGCTGTAAAGAGCTCAGTAATTGACTCTTGCGGTAACATTACAATCGTATTTAGCTCTCTTGAAAAATCTTCAATGATTTTCTTATCCAGGTCATCAAAATAAAATGTGTAAATGCTCTTTTGATCGAAAAAGGGTTCCTTATACTTTCTGTTTGAAGAAATCTCGAATATGTGCATCTGGTTCGTAAAGTTGGCCAAAAACTGCCGTGTCCCCTGGCCATGGATTCCAACCATAACCCTTGTTTCACCAGACTCGAGTTTCTCGTTTATGAAAATATATGGAGACTCCCTGTTACACATCCATTCCCATGCATCTTGATACCTGGCTACTGTTTCAGGCTCACTGGCTTGCAAAAATGCTTTATTCGCAGCTTCTTTAAAAGTCAGGTGTTCTTTTTTCTCCAAATCCTTTTCGAACAAAGGTTTGTTAACGATGTAAAGCCTTAAACGCTGGTCATTCGACAGGTTCTTTGTAATGTAACTTTCAACGCGAAATGTCGGATATTTATTTTCAATTCTATCTTCGATTTCTTCGATTTTGGAGGTTTCTATAATATAAAGTGCCCTATCCGCCTCTTCATTGATAAGTTCGACTCCAACCCCCACACCACCATATTTTGAAACGAGTTCCGAGGCACTGATTGAGATGAGATGCTTGGCGATATCATCAATACTTGTGGTTTTGAAATAATACTCATCTATACCGAGTTTGACTGCAAACCGTTCGATTACCTCCAATGCCTTTTCGCGCGCCATATAGCCCGTATCGAGAATGAATTCCTCCAATTTTACAAGGTCTTCCAATGACAAAAACGATCTTTTTTCAATTTCTCTTAAGCTTATCATAGCTACCTTCTCCTTTTTCGGACGAACATTCGTCTTAAAATCTTTAATCGTTAATTTAAGATTCGAAAAACATTGGATATGCTGGCCGGCTTACGTCCGAAATTCGAAAAAACGGACTGCCTGTTTGGCGAAAATCGTTTATGTCCCGTCTCTATCGGCAGGCTATCATCCCGTGAAATCCGGTAGTTATCTTGTCTAAACGCGCTGTTTTCGATTGTTTTGCTCATAATATCCCCAAAAAGATTCCAAAACATAAAAAGCGATAAAAATGATATCATCCATTTCTCTCCCTCCTTATATTTATAAGGATCACCCCCTGATCTATATTGTTGATATCTAATATATCAGATATCAGAATAGCTTGTCAAGCAAAATTTTAACATCGCGCTGAAAAAAATCACAAACTACAAAGTGCTCTCCGTTAAATACAGCCTGAACAGCTTTCAATGCCCTGAAATATATAAATAATCTTCTTAACAATTTTCATGTACGGGAATATGAAAGTTGATAAATTCGTAAAAAGTCGAATTCATCAGGTTTTAGGTGTTAAGTTTTATGTTAATGATATTACCTGTTTTAAAAGAGACTTAAAACTTAAAACGTTTCGTAAAAAGTCGTCACTCAGGTGAAAACCGAAGTCCATAGTAGTTACAACTAACTAAAAATACTGGATTCCGGCCCCTGCCCTGGACCACGATCCGGGGTTCGCCGGAATGACAAAAAAAATACATTTTTTGTCATTCAAACAGCTAAATCATAACCTCTTGATATGATTGACAAGTTATTTTCGGTTAGAGTGCCGCAAACCGGCATAACATAGCTTTTTACGAGACCGTCAACCTTTCATGGATTTCAGATATTTTTTTAAGCAAGGTAGAGAAAAAAGCCAGCCCTCTCGCCGAATCTTCTGACTGTCCGGCATGCGGAAAATAAAATCTTCAAACCCCAATTGTTCCAAAAAAAATAGTCCAACTTCCCGACGCAAGGATGGTGAGTTTTTATCGATGAAAGCGGCCGGGACCTTGAATGCTTTCTTTGCGTTTGATGGTTCAGAACTGGTCAGCAGCAAGGGAATATCCCACCGTTCTTCCTTGATATGGGTCAGCAGGGTAATACCTGCCTCATCATCTAATTTCCCGGCTTTTGGAAAGCGGGTGTCTGAAATTACCCCGAGAATATAGGGTTTGAAGTTTTCATAGATCGAAAGGGCGGATTCATAGCTATCGGCAATCAATACCTTCGGTCTCGCGCGCATTGTAAGGAGCCGATGCTCTTCATTGAGACCTTCATCGATCAAGGCCCGGGTCTGGGTCACCAGTTCTTTGTAAAAAACGGGCAGAAATGAGGAGAGGTATATCGGTGAGTCATCCACCAGGAGAATGATACGGATGCCTGCAAACCGTGTGTCATGTTCCGCATTGAGAAGGTCCTCCACGCTTTTGATCAGGGCCACGAAAATTTCGGTATCCCCGGCCCAGATGAATGTACGGTCAATGGGCGGCTTTTGGATATCTGAAGGAGCGGCGTCTAATTGGGGTAGGAAACTGTGGCTTAAAAGAATAACCGGCAGGTTTGGAAGTTTCTTTTTGATTCTCCGCCCCAGATCGAAGACGTCCATATCAGACAGACGCAGCATGGTGATGACCATCTCGAATTTTTCTTCGTCAAGCATGGTGAGGGCTTCTTCAGCCGAGGAAACCCATGTGAGACGGGGGGGGTGGCTCAGGTTTAATCCCCGATACTCATGAATAATCCGTTCGGACAGACGACAGTCATCTTCCATGATCCAGGCATCATACGGGGTGGACACCAACAGGATTTCCCGGACCTTGATGGACATCAACTCATGGAAGATTTTAAATCTTGAGTCGTATTCGCTTGCCGACTGATGGGTTCCGATTGCCATGGGTATTCCCTATGATCGGTAGTGAAAAGAAGACCAATAGTTAAGTCAACACACTTATTTTATAAATAATAACACCAATAGAACTCCCCCGCAGCCTGCAAAACAGGACCTGTGCCAAGGTCCGACGACTCGCATAAAGCGCGTCGAAGTCAAGCGACAGGGTATTCCTGCGAAGGCTTAAAAAAATAATGGTTGCAAAAAGATATTCAATTAGGTAAAGGATCAGCAAAGGTTTGATATCTAGTATATTAGATATCATATATATATTTTCTGTCAAGCTTTTTCCGGTTAATCGAGCCCGTTCAATACTTTTTATTGTAACAATAACAGCCCATTAGAAGGCATAAAAACAAAAGTTAACTCAAAAAATGTGCACTTACAGCTCTTATATCATAAGGATTATTAGAAATTATCCTTTAAATTTGCTGCGTTTATAGTTCATTTTTAACATTGAACATCATTTTTAAGCATGAGAAGCATTTTATACCGAATTTTTACGATCTGAATTTTAATTATTGAACAGGCTCTAATTGCAACTATAATGATGTTATTATCTTTAAAAATCTGGTTTTAGAAAAATCGATTACTCTAAAGGACAAAATGAATGACACCCAATTATGACACTGAAAAAAAAACCTTGTTAAATATAAAATCACTGAGGGAACAGGTTTATGAATATCTTCGGGGTGAGATGCAAGCCGGCATGCTGATTCCTGGATCGTTCATTAAGATGAATGAGATTAGTAAACAGCTGGGCATTAGTAAGACACCGCTAAGAGATGCCTTGATTCAGCTTGAATGTGAGGGATTTGTTACCTTTTTACCACGAAGGGGAGTTTTAATGAAAAAACTCACCCTGGACAGCATCAAAAACGTGCTTGAAATCGTAGGGGCGTTGGAGAGCGCTGTTATTATGTCAGTTTTCGATAAAATAATACCAAATCATTTGGAGGAGATGGCCCAGCTTAATGCCAAGATGAGAGCGATCATGCAAGGCAGTAAAACTGACAGCTCCGACCAACGCTATTACCAGCTTAATATGGCTTTCCATGCTGTTTTCCTGAATCTTTCTGGAAATACACCTTTACGGCAAATTGTTATATCCAGCAAACAGCGCCTTTATGACTTTCCGAAGCTAAATTATATCAAGGAGTGGGAATTGATTAACTGCGATGAACATGATCAGCTCATACAGTTCATAAAAGATGGCAAACCTAAAGAAGCAGTCAGACTATGGAGAGACAGCCATTGGTCTTTTACAGCCCACGAGCGATTTATCCGAGAATTCTATGCCCAGGGGAATAAACAAATTCGGAACGTATTAAATGGTGTTAGCGGCGCCGTGAAAATGCGATAAAAGCGGCGGTATAGAAATGTAGCATTTTTTCTGGCACAATATTTGCTATATAGAAACTGTAACCCATTCTATTAACTAAGAATATGAAGAATATGATAAATAAGATGTATTTTATATAAGCCTTTTAGGAAGAAAATACAGCATCTTCAAACCGCCAGTATTGGTACAGTTTCAGGACGCCCCTGACAAATGGTGGTAGTTGATACCTTCCTGTCCAGAGTTCCGATAGTAACCACGCCCGATGTGATTCGCGATAACCCTCGCATCAGAGGAACAAGAATCCCGGTAAGTCTTATCCTTAAAGCTTATTAACACACTCAAACAGAGACACTCCTTTAAACCGGATCACCTGAACACGACCTTAGATCTATTTTTAAAAGGCTAAATGAATACGAAAATATAATTGCCCGGCAAAACAATTCTTTCCTTTAATTTTATCACTTTTTGGGTAGTGCATGAACAGTTCTGGGTATTGTAAACTTTATATTATCACCGCGCTTGAATTTAATGGAATCCTTAGGATTATATTGATCAATAAGAATTTCGCGGTCACCGCATCTTATTGTATATTTGACAAGGTTCCCTGCATACATGGTGTGCTGGATCTTACCGGTGAGCATATTGGGCAGATCTTGGGCATCTGAAGGGAAAAGCGTAACGGTTTCAGGCCGGATCACCAGAAAAACTTCATCCCCCTTTTCAAACTTTTTTTCATTGATCCTGTTTAAGGACATATTTCCATATTCAGTGGAGATCTGGTAAAGCCCGGAATCCTGATCCAAACTTTCAATTTTGCCCTCAAGAAAATTTACATACCCTACAAACTCGGCAATAAACATGTTTACCGGTTTTTCGTAAATGTCACTTGGGGTGCCGATCTGCTGGATCACCCCGTCATGGAGAACAAGAATCCTGTCTGAAATGCTCATGGCCTCATACTGGTCATGTGTGACAAATATCGTGGTGATACCAATGCGCTCCTGAATACTTCTGATCTCATCACGCATGACAACACGAAGGTTGGCATCAAGATTTGACAAGGGTTCATCCAGGAGAAGTACTTTCGGTTCCAGTGCCAGAGAACGTGCCAGGGCTACACGCTGCTGCTGGCCGCCGCTGATCCGCTCAATGGTTCGCTCGCCCAGGCCCTCCATATGAACCAGGGAAAGCAGTTCATCAACACGGTCATCGATTTTCTGCCGGGGCATTTTTTTCAGCTTAAGTCCAAAGCCGATATTCTTTCTTACATTCATGTGGGGAAACAGAGCATAACTCTGGAAAACCATTTTTGTGTCCCTCATATTCGGGGGAAGTGCGGCAATATCTTCACCGTCCAGAATGATTTTACCTGAAGTAATGGAGGTAAAGCCTCCGATGATTCTCAAAAGGGTTGTTTTACCGCATCCGCTGGGTCCTACAAAAGTTAATAATTCCCCTTTAGGAACGGAAGCTGATATTCCTTTTAACACATCTACATCTCCAAAACTCTTATGAACATCCACAAGTTCCAGCATTGGTGTTTCTTTATTACCCATTCGTTTGTGCTCCTTATTATTTTTCAATTACACCGAGTCCTGTTTTTTTCGCAAGCAGTTTAAGGGATGCAAGACAGATGACAACGATTAATATCATTTTAACGGTTGCAGCCGATGCCAGCCCCAGCTCCCCTAACTGGGCCGTGAGATATATATAAACAGCAGCCAGGTCAAAGCCCGGTGTCACGAGGAATATAACAGAACTTAATGACATCATGGTTGTCATGAAAGTATAAATGAACCCTGCAATAAAGGCTGAGGCCATGATGGGAAGAATCACCTTAAAAAAGATGGTGATAAAGTCCGCCCCCAGATCAGCAGAGGCTTCCTCAATTTCAATACTGATTTGATGCAGTTTGCTGATACCTGCCTCAACCCCCACTGCAAGAAATCTGAAGGCACAGTTTAATATAAGGATCCATATGGTGCCTGCCAGAAGAATCGGGGGCTTGTTAAAAGCCATTATATATCCGACACCGATCACAGTTCCCGGAAGTGCAAATCCGGATAAAGCCATCATCTCCATTACATTTCTGCCCTTGAACTTGCCTCTCATGATGACATAGGCCAGAAGCGTTCCCACAATAGCACCAAAAAGACCGGCCATGAAAGATAATTTAACACTATTAACAATTGCTGTATTGGACTGCATGTTCAGCATATGGTCTATAACAAAGGTATTGTCTACGCCAACTATTTTTACAAAAGACCCCATAACAATCACTCCAAAGCATAATAAAACCATGAATGCCACGGGAGTAACAACCGCTAGAAGGGAGAACTTGATCACGGGTGTTATCTCTTTGGGATCAACTGCTGTGGGTTTGCCGACTATTGTGGTATATCCTTTTCCCTTTAGCATATAATTGTGAAGAACAAAAATAATGAGACACGGCAGCATCAATACCACAGAGAGCACAGATGCCATGTTGAAGTCTCCCTCTCCGGTGATCATCAGGTAGGTATCCGGGGCCAGAAACGGGAGTCTGCCGCCCAAAATTGCAGGATTGCCAAACTCTGCAATGGCCATAACAAAAACCAAAAGAGCGGCTTTGAGCACACCGGGTGCAGCCAAAGGGATGGTGATGGTACGAATAATGGTCGATTCAGATGCACCCATATCCGCGGCACTCTCTTCAAGGGAGGGGTTTTGGGAATTCAACACATTTTCTATCATCATGAAAGACAGGGGAAGAAATGCCAGGCACTGTGCCACGATAACACCGGTCCAGCTGTAAATATTAAAATCCATGTTAAAGAAATTATTAATCATCCCGTTTCTTCCAAAAAGGGTGATCAAAGAAATTGAAAAGATGTAAGGAGGGGCGCAAAGGGGCATCAACGCACATATCTTTAATGGCGTTCGCAACCAATTAGGCCCCCGTGTTGTCATATAGGCAAAACAAAAACCCACGACCACGAGGATGAACATGGTTGAAAGCCCTAAAATCATAGTATTTAAAAACGACCAATAGTAATAGTTGTAGGTAAAAAATTCCTGATAAAAGGTTATTGTAAAACCGTCATCCCCCCAAAGACTTTTGATAAAAACCATGACTAAGGGAAAGGCCAGGAAGATGGCAAGAAGCGTAAACAGGCCGCCCGCAAATATGTTTATTAGATGTGAATTGATAAATATCCTTGCTTTGTACCAGATGCTCCGTTGAGCATTTCCTATAACCGCTTCTGCCATCTTTGTAATTCCTTATCTAAATTGTTTCAAATTAAACCAAAACAATACTTAAAAAATTATTCCTGTGCTGCTGCCTTTTTTTCTTTTGCATCACCCACTTTTTTTGCTTTGGCAGTCTCTTTCATGAGAAATTTGCTTTTCCACAGCTTAACGATCCTACGTTTATTTTTAACTGCCCATGCATGATCAAGCTTAATGAACTTAGGCTGTACCTCCCCGTACAGGGCACTGTTAATGCCGGCACGCGGTGGAATATACCCCATGGAACCCAGAAACTCACTGATCTCTACAGACCCAAGATAATCCATGACTTTTTTACAAAGGCCCAGTTTTTTGGTTCCCTTTAAAATAGTACAATAATTGCCTTCATAGCCGATACCCTCTACAGGGACAGACCATTGAAGAGGATATCCGTCTTTAATCCGTTTCAGGACATTCTCGTCTGCACCAAGTCCCAGCAGATATTCCCCCCGGCCCACAAGTTCAGTCGGTGCATTACCACTTTTTGTATAAAACGCCACGTTTTTATTCAGCTTGGTAAGATAGTCCCAGCCTTTCTTTTCACCGTAGAGTTGTAAAAAAGAATAGTTGATCATATAAGCGGTTCCGGATGTCCTTGGCGAAGGGATAACAATCTGTCCCTTCCATTTTGGATCCAGAAGGTCTTTATAGCTTTTTGGCATCTCATACCCCTTTTCCGCAAGCTTTTTTGTATTGCCCAAAAGAAGAAATGAGAATGTTCCAAGGGCATGGTATGAGCCGTCTTTTGATTTAAAAGCGGAATCAATCCCATCCCAGCCGGGAGACTGGTAGAGTTCATAGTACCCTTTTTTTGCACCGTTTATGGCTTCAGACGCACCAAAGGATAACACCATGTCTGCATTAAACCTGGGGTGCTCAGTTTTCAGCCTTGCCCAGATTTCTCCCCAGGACAGGGTAATATTCTTTACCTCAATACCGAGTTTATCCTGAATTTGTTTTGCAAGGGCCTCATTGACTTCCCGTGAGAATCCCATATAGGCACTTATGGAATCTGCTGCACAGACATTGCCGATCGGAGTGGTAAGTGTAACTAAAATTGCAATTAGAACAGTGAAAAAAAATTTGTACTTCATAATATTTCTCCTTTCTAAAAAACATTGATTTACCTGGAGTATTTTTAGACCAGGCCACAAATCACTTCCCTGAAATTGTAAAATCTTTTGTTTACACCTCCTTTGATCTGAAAATTTATAATATGCTGCTAAAATAAAACAATTAAATGTAAACTCCATATTTAATTATTTATAATTAGCAAATGAATCCTGTTTGATTTTTACTAATCAATTTTTGATCTATAAATCAAACTAATAATTATTATGTACTGCATAATAATTTGTCATATTGATCTTTCAGATCATAGCTTTCAAAGCAACAACCTCCAGGCAATCAGCAGCATCTTCGGCCTTGTCCGTCATGTCGACAATATGCTCAACACAAATTTTCAAATGCAGTTTATGACTGTGCCTCAAGTCAGAGGAAAAAATTTTTTTAGTCAGGTCCCAATCCAGGCTGTCTACTTTTGACTCAATAAGCCCGACATCTTTTGCATGCTGACGGGAAACCTCCATTGGGCACAACCCCTTCAAATAACACAAAAGGGCCTGCTTAAGAGGCTTGATAACACCAGTGGAAATTATAATAATTGTTAAGAAATCCTGTTTAAGCAATTCAGGAATTACCGGGCGTTGATTTAAGAATGCATCACAACATTTTTCCGCTGCATTTGCCACCTTATCAAGATTCTCCACCAGTTTATAGACATCTTCTCTTAACAAGGGCATATAGGCACCGCCATAAAGCTTGTCCCGGACCTGATGCCGGATAAGATCGGCCTGGGTTTCCAGCTTGTCCGTCTGACGGGCCAGTTTTTTAGCGCTTGCAATATCGTCATTAAGATAAGCCTGAAGCGTACTCAATGAAGTGGACATGCACTCCTCAACTTTATCCACATGTTTTTCAATAAGTTTAAGAACTTCTTTTTCTTTTTTAAAAAGGATCATTCTTCCCCCTTAAAACATGTTGTATATTATTGTTATTTTTAGTTTACTACATTTCATATGAAAAATCCTTTTAAAAATTTGTACAGGAAAAATGCCGTGACTGCTGCCAAGCTCGGTGTCAATACCCATCCCACAAGGATGGTCAATATCGTTTTTTTACTGATTGATTTGGCCCCCTTGACAAGACCAACTCCAACAACTGCCCCCACAATGGCAGAAGAAGTAGACACCGGAATACCCAGAATTGAAAACAGATGCATGCCAAAAGCTGAAGACATCTGGGCAACAAAAGCTCCCGGTATATCAAGAGGCGTAATCCCCTTGCCGACTGTATCAGCCACTTTTTTACCGTATGTGATTGCACCTATGGCAATTGAAACCCCGCCAATACCGAGGAGTATTTGAGGGTGGACAATCCCGAGATTTGCTATGGGGCCCACGGCATTCCCAGCATTATTGGCCCCCATGGAATAGGAAACATAACATGCTGACATGATTGCAAGCCACCCAAAAGCATTTTGAACCAGCAGGGTCCCCACCCTCAAGCGTTTAATAAACATGGTCAAAAGAAAATAAAGCCCATAGGCAAGTCCCATTACCAGGATCGGACATAGAATCCAGCTTTCTGCAATGATGATAAGTTTTGAATACTGTATCTGGGCACCCGTTGCAAGACCAATCCCCAATACACCCCCAACAATAGCCTGGGATGTTGAAGTGGGAATTCTATAGAAAGTGGCCAATGTAACAAAACCGCCGGAACACAGCAAAGCAACAAAGATGGCCAGATAGTCAAGCTGCTGACTTACTATTCCTTTTCCAATAGTCTTCATGACATGGTCACCATCGACCAATGCACCGGCTATAACAAATACTGAAACCAAAATTACACCACGTTTGTATGATAACAGACCACACCCCACTGATGTACCGACACAGTTTGCAGCATCATTGGCCCCGATATTCCAGCCTACATAAGCTCCGGCTCCCAACAAAATCAAAATAATCATTTCGATGACTCGCTCCTATACTTTATTTCTAATCGGGATCAAAGTAAAGTCAAATCAAATCATAAGTCAAACTAATTAATATCATTATTTTTATTACAATTAGTCATAATAACTTTTTCCCCATGGATGAATTCATATTATATAGGAGGTTCAATTCTTTCTAAATAAAAATATATGAAGAAATAAGCCCAACACTCAAAGCAATAATAACCGGCAACAATGTTTGTCTAAAAAAGATCCCATAACTTGTTTTGAAGTATTCTAACGTGACCGAAACACACGGGTGAATCGGAGATATAATATACCCCATTATTGAGCTAAAGATCATTGATGACAGAACAATATAATTCATACTATCTGTTCCATATTTAGAGATATAGATTGGAATTAAAATAGACAAAGGTACATTTACCCTTCCAGTAACAAATCCTAAAAAGGCTCCTAACCCAACTACAAAAATGGGTTTTGATAACACAAGGGTACTTATAAAACCTGGAAATTCAGAAGCTTTAAAAGAATTTAAAAAATAAAATATTGCTATTATAATCAAAGAATAATTCCAAGATTTCATTTCCAAAACTATCTTTCCGATTTGTATTATTCCAAGATTTCCGAAATAACATACTAAAATCAGGCTAATCGATACCCCTAGCAGTAAAAAGAATTCTGGATACGAAGCAGTGTAAATGTTTGAAAAAATAACATGTACGATTGGGGGCACAATTAAAATTGTTAAAGGTCGAAGGAGTTTTTTAGACTGTGTACTTTTATTTTTGATGCAGTCAACTTGTATAGTTCTCAGGAAATAGAAATAAATTAATTGAAGAGTTAAAATAAAATAAGGAAACATATAAAGAGTAACTATATATGTATTCAAACCAGCCATTACAGCAGCCAAGAGTATAATATCCAAAGGATAAATGAGCTTGAAACCGTGTCTTCCCCAAATATTAATAGCCGCTTTAGTTTCATTTTGAATATTCGGGCCTAATTTATTAACAATCGGTGCTGATAGAATGGCTCCGCCGGGAATTGGCAGCATGCCAATCATTCCCGGCAACGAAATTAAGGATAATTTAATATTTAACTTAAGATTATTGACGAGATCGTCCATAAGACCTGTTTTGTCCATCCCTCCGCCAATAATGGAGATTATCCCGACGGAAATAGCAAGCAGAATCACAGATGGGTTACTTAGCGTTGTGACAAACAATGAAAAAGCTTGGTAAATACTTAGCTTAGGAAATGATATAACAAAAGACACAAGTAAAAGGGCGACCCAAAGATTTTTTCGTGAAACTACGATTAATAAAATAATTGAAATAAAAAGGTGAAAATACATAGATCTCACAACCCTTACGAAAAGTTTTAATAGTGCTAACCGGCACTTTGCTTATAAATACTACAATGTTAAGAAATCCTCAATAATAATGGTTACCTATATAATTAAAATGCAAAAATCAAATTAACAACAATCATACTTTTTATTACTTAAAGTTATAATTGAGAATAAAGCAGCACAATTGATAACCATTTGTTGCCAAAGGCTCATCTTGTATCTTAATTGCTCAAGCGTTGGTTGCTGGAGACATGTGCATACCCAGTTTGCATATCAAATGATTTATCACGCCAATATAACATTTTCTTATTTAAAGTATGTTAATTATTACTTTGACATCAATGTAATCATGGGACAAGGTCAAACCGGTATATTTTTTTAGTAAATATCCGAGTCCAAAGGGCTCGGCCTTGATTACCCCTGTAAGGGGTTCCATCGTAAACGCAGCACGTTGCGGGTTGCGGGAGAAAGGTGTTTTGAATATCGAATGTCGAACAAGGAATATCGAACCGCAGAAGTAAGGAAAAACACTTCGAAATTCGATATTCCTTTCATAACTCGTAACCCGTAACTCGTAACATGGGCTAATCAATTCGGCATAACCGTTTGTCTCTGACTCCCGCAATGCGGGATCTTACACGGTCCCA
>JAUWMJ010000337.1 GCA_030613225.1 Desulfobacterales bacterium | reverse complement strand
CCCGCTTGTCCAAATTAAGAAGCCGTTAAATATTTTTTTTCTATGAAGTCCGCCAATTCTTTTATCTCTTCCAGGCCGAAAATTGGAACGGAAAGGTTTTGCTTAGTATTTGTAACAAAAGCGATGAGGTTGCTGTCGCCGGGACAAAGGGGTTTTCTGTGTTTTTCCGCCCGGAAAACCTCTATTTTGGGTTTGTTCTCCTTTTTAAAACCTTCAGTAATAACAATATTCATGTCAGGGAAATACTTTTCAAGATCGTCTAAAGTCTCATGGCTTTCATTCTTAACCATTGCAATTTTGCCGGCAGAAGCAACAACAACCGTGTCTGCACCGGCCTGCTTGTGCCGCCAGCTGTCTTTCCCCTTTTTATCGATGTCAAACCCCTTGGACGCGTGTTTTATGGTACCGATTTTGTACCCTCGTTTTTTAAGTTCCGCGACCAGTTTTTCTAAAAGGGTTGTTTTCCCTGATTCGGATTTACCTACTATTGATATAATTTGTGGCATGGTAATTTAAGTCGGTTAATTAGTTTACGGTTATTAAAATTCATGAATTCGTAAAAAGTCATTTTTCACCACAGAGCTCGCAGAGAACACAGAGAATAGCTATTTTTATTAATTTGTTATCTCTGTGAGCTCAGTGTCCTCTGTGGCAAATTCTACTTTCTACGAAACCATCAAAATTATGATTTCGGTCAAAAACTAAGCTGCAAAACAAATATTGTCAAGCCAAATAAAATATTATAAACATTAATTAGCATTAGCAAGAATTCAGGAGCCGGAAATGATTCCTATTTCAATAGACGATACATTTAAATTCTCATGCTCAGCTAAAGTTCCATGTTTCAATGACTGCTGCAGGGATTTAAACCAGTTTCTAACTCCATACGATATACTTTGCCTTAAAAATCATCTTGGTATGACAAGCGGTGCGTTTCTTGAGCGCTATACTACTCAACACACAGGCCCTGAAACCGGACTTCCTGTCATTGCATTAAAACCGGATGATGCTTTAAAATTAAAATGCCCTTTTGTTACGCAATCAGGATGCAGTGTATATAATGCCCGGCCATCATCATGTCGTATGTATCCCCTTGCTCGCGCCATATCTCGCTGCCGGGAAACAGGTAGGATAACTGAACACTTTGCTTTGATAAAAGAATCCCATTGCCGTGGTTTTGAGCAGGAAACAACTCAGACGGTCAGACAGTGGATTGAGAATCAGAAAATAGCCGGGTATAATGAGATGAATGATATGCTCATGGAAATTATAAGCCTGAAAAATCATACCAGGCCAGGTCCGCTGGATATGAAATCAAGTCACTTTTTTCACATTGCCCTTTATGACCTCGACAGATTCAGACCCCATATATTTGAAAAAGGATTGTTGGATGATTTTCATCTCGATTCTGATATACTGAAAGCTGTAAAAAATGACGATGTTGAGCTATTAAAGCTTAGCCACAGATGGATAAAGAAAATACTTATAAATGATTTATAAAAAAGAGGTCAGGGGATGACAGGCTTAGGCTTTCTTTTTTCACCACAGAGACACAGAGGACACAGAGAAGATCTTTTTATTTGCCGGGAGATACCGGCAAATAAAAAGCTGCCAGCCACTTCGTGGCAAAAATAATCAAGAGCTAGTTTCCGAAGGAATGAGTTTTTTGTCCAATCGACGTCTCCCGATTGGACAAAAGAAGAAAACACTCTGTATTCTCTGTGTCTCTGTGGTTAAGATATTAAGGGGAGGAGAACCATAAAAAACGATTTTTGGGGGTAGATGACTTATGGATTCACAAACTTACAATATGGATTCGGAATCCGGAATCCGGGATAAAGTTGCTCTGGTACTCGGAGCTATTAAAGGTATTGGAAAAGGAATCGGACTTGCCCTTGCAAATGAGGGTGTAAAGGTTGCGCTTACCTATTTTGACTGGGAAGAAAGCCTTGGGGAAATGAAGAACGATTTTGCCCAAACAGGCACAGAGCATCTTGTTGTCAGAGCAAACCTTCTGAAAACCTCTAAAATTCAAGCGCTTATTCAAAACGTCATGGATCATTTCGGGCGCCTTGATATTCTCATCAACAATATCGAGCGCGGGGGTTGGCCTGTTGTCCACGGGCCTTACGTTAAAGAGCAGTGGGACCTTGAAATGGAAACCACCCTTCGCGCAAAAAGATGGGTTTTTGATGCTGCCCTGCCTTTGCTTAAAAAATCCGGGAACGGCGTTGTAATAAACTTTTCCTCTATTGCCGGAATTACAGGCAGATCCGGCCCTGCCGGCTATATTTTTAATGAAGGATATTCTGCTGCAAACCGAGGAATATCTCTTTTAACCGAAACATGGGCCAGGCTGGGCGCACCAGAGGTTAGGGTTAATGAGATTATGCTCGGTATTGTTGAAACCAGGCATGGGGAAAAAACCCGGGGCTGGGGACTTCTCACCGAAGAACAGAAACAGGCCATAATTGACCACACCCTGCTTCAACGAACCGGAATCATTGAGGATGTTGTTAAAACCACACTTTTTATTATTAAGGATGCGCCATTTATGACCGGTAGTGTGCTAAGGCTTGATGGAGGCTATGTTTTGGGCGGAGAAAAGGTAGTGCCCATGCCAAAAGGGGTGGAGGATATATGATGTGTATCCGTTCACAGGTTCAAGGTTCACCGTTCAGGGTTGTGTTTTTTTGTTGCTTCTGTCCATCGACCATGGTGAATTTCATTTTAAGTGGTACTTTGTATCTTGCTCGATCGCAAGTCGTATTGCGCGTATGAAAGGCGATATTTCAGGTTAAACGTCTCCATTTTTAAAAACCTTGAACCCGTGAACGATTACTTTGATATTTTCCTTGGCCTTATATTTTTGGTTCGGATTCCCCAGACGAATAATTTCACCCACTCAAAGCCGAATTTCATAAGCTGCGTATCTTCTGCTTTAATTTTTTTGAGAAGGGTCGATTTAACCTTGTACCGTTTTAAAAAACTGCTGTTGAACACAAAATCCCGAAACCGGTCGATATTATACGTGGCCATGAAAGACATCTTTCCATTTGGCCCGTCCGGCCCTTCGCTACCCCAGGGATCAGTCTGAAATAAACGCTTTACTTCGGCCCATCTGCCGGTCATCTTATTATACAAAACAGCGTCCTGATCATCTTTCCATGTTTGAGTTGTCCATTCCTTTTTCTCATGCTGCCCAAGGCAAAAATCCGGCGGTCTGAAAAAATAAACAGCTTTTGCTTTTTTCTTTTCAGTATCATAAATTGCTCCCTGTTCCACCGGAAACATGCGGCAGGAGTCAGGGCGATCAGGATATACTGCGCAACCCGATTCCGTTAGAAAAGGACAGGTCTTCTCCCTATCTTCCGACATGTGCAAAAGGACTTCCGGGAAAAAACTGGTCTCGCGAAGCACAACATCGACATATTTGTCTAAAAACTCATCAGAAGAAATCCCCAGCCGGTTTTTTAACCTGACAACATCGTAAGGATATAAAAAAAGGTTAAGGTTTCGACAGCACAGATTAAAGCAGTCGAGCTTTGAATGACATTGAAATCGAAACGTATCACCATCTTCAAGCCTTTTACCGGGCAGTTCGTCAAGTTTATCTATATCTACATATTTCATAATTGTATTTTTGTACGGAAGTTTATCACGCTTTTCATGGCATACACAAGTGGAAATAGACCTTCATCAAAGATGTTATTCGTTTTTTTAATTTTCTGGTTTGACACTGTAAATTTATACAGCTAAAACAGCAGTTAAAACAATGAAGGTCAATTATGATCAACTATACTGTCAGGGTAATCGCGTTTGGAAAAATAAAATCAGAAGAGCCAATTTCAAAACGTCCCCTTTTGCCCAATATCTGCGTCAGGCTCAAATTTTAATCCTCGAAATACTCAATGTATTCCT
>JAUWMJ010000303.1 GCA_030613225.1 Desulfobacterales bacterium | reverse complement strand
ACTTTCGTCGAAGCTGTGATTTTCGTTTTCATTTTTCATTTTAATTTCATTTCTGATACCTGATGCCATTGTTTTCCCAAGTTCCACGCCGAACTGGTCAAAAGGATTGATTCCCCAGATAAATGCTTCAAACACGGTTTTTGCTTCGTAAAAGGCAAGAAGGCGGCCTACATTTTCCGGTGAGAGATCATTTAGAAGAATTGTTGACGAAGGCCGGTTACCGGAAAAATATCTTGCCCTGTCTTTTGAATCCTTTCCAACAGCAAGAGCCATCGGCTGTGAAATGAGATTTGACCACAACTCCTGATGGTTTGTAACTCCTTTTGATTTGCTTTGATACTGCTTATACTGGGGGGTTACAACCCCGATAAAATCGATGGGGAAGGGACGACCCTGGTGAGCAAGCTGAAAGAATGAATGCTGTGCATTTGTACCGGGCTCGCCAAAAATAATCTGACCGGTATTTATGTCAAGGGGCTCACCGTCCATTTGTACGGATTTGCCGTTGCTTTCCATATTGAGCTGCTGGATATGTGGTGCGAGCTTACACAAAGGAGTTGCGTACGGAATTATTCCCAGGGCCGGGTATCCTAAAAAATTGTTGTTCCAGATTGAAATAAGTGCGGCAATAAGTGGAAGGTTTTCTTTGTCAGGAGCATTGTTTGCATGAAGGTCCATCTCATTTGCACCTTTTAAAAAACGCTCAAAAACATCGTATCCAAGATAGAGACTAAGTGGAACGCCACCAACTGCTGAAGTGACGCTGTATCTTCCACCTATAAAGTCAAACATGTGGAAAGAGTCAAGAATAGGGGCGGCAGGATCATCTCCGGGACTTCCTTTGCTGGTAACTGTAATAAAATGTTTTGAAGGGTCAAGTCCTTTATCTTCCATGAATATGCGAGCCTGGTTGGCATTGGCCATGGTTTCCGCTGTTGTATAGCTTTTGGAAATTACAATCCATAGAGTTGTTTCCGGGTTTATGCGGGATGCGATTTGACCGAAATTGTGGATATCCACGTTTGCCAGATAGTGTATTTTAATATTTTCAGCCGCATATACCTCCAGGGCACTTGAAACAAATTCGGGTCCCAGATAAGATCCGCCGATTCCTATAACAACTATATTTTCAAAGGGTTTACCTGTCGAACCTTTAATTTTCCCTCCAAACACTTTTGATGAAAATGCTTCAATTTCGTACCTTACCCTTTTTATATCATGCATCACATCCTTGCCATCAATAAGAACAGGTTCGTCGCTGAAATTTCTGGATGCCGTGTGAAGCGCCGCCCTGTTTTCCGTAGTATTCACCTTTTCCCCATTTACCATGGAATTAAATGCCTGCTTTATTTTTCTTGTGCTTGAAAGTTCAAACAAAAGATCCATGGTAGTTTCATCAACCCTTTGGCGGGAAAAATCGAAGAAAATATCAGCACCATTTAAAGAAAAGTTTTTAAATCTATCTTTTTCATTTAATAGATTTTTTAAATGCTTCTCAGGATGCTCCATAACGACGGCGTGTTGCATGAGGGTTTTCCAGACAGGAGTTTCATTTAATTTTTCAGAAGGCATTTGATTCTCCTTTATTTCGGTTTTAATAGAAATTGATGTAAGCTTTCACGGAATGCTGAAATTAGAAAATAGAAATTTGAAATTTGGCTTTCATGCTTTTGTACTGAAGAATTATGGCTGATTTTATTTTTTATCACGAAAACACGAAAGGAGGAAAGCACGAAACATCCTTTTCCTCTAATTCTTTTTTCGTGTTTTCGCCTGCCCCGTAGGTCCGGAAGATCGTACTGGGGTCTTTTCGGGCTTTCGTGATTGGTTTTTGATTTTGGACAGAGTTTTTCAACTTTTGTTCCACTTATCAAAGTCGTGCAGACCATATCTGATAACGCTTCTGCCAGATCTATAACCATTTCAGATATTCCGGACATGGCTTTGCTCATTGCCTCTGCAAAGGTCAGATATTACTCTAACTTATTCTTTTATGGAAATTTCATACGAGCCGGATGTTAATTGCTCTAATTTTGTCATGTCTGACTTGGGAAGTTGCAAAAATATGTAATATATTATGTAAGTTACCAAGAATTGATAAAGTTGTCTGTCAAGCGGGTCAGGCTCTTCTTGTACATGATATTGTATTTAATAAATACTCATGTATTCTGTCCAGGATATCGCAATCGTCCATACAATTAGGAAAATCCTTCCTTTTTTCACATTCCCTGCAGGGGCTTTTAACCATGTAGCCGATTTCAAAATCGAATCTGAATTTATATAATTTATTTATTGGTAAATATTTCATAATTGCATTAAGAATATCACAGCATATTATATAAAGCAAGTTATTCAATCGAATTCAAAACGGCTAATTCAACGTTTCAGATATTCTATAACCAAATGATAAAATAGGATATTTAATAGGGTTTGTTTATTCTATCAAATAAAAGCTGGTCCTATGGGATCGTCGAAAAGCCAGCATTGCGGGAGTCAGAGACAAACGGTTATTCCGAATTGATTAACCCATGTTACGAGTTACGAGTGATGCAATGCATTCTATCTCAATTTAATAATGTAAGATAAAAAACGCTGTTTGTAACCTGCATTCCGTACCCCGTAACTCGTAACCCGAAACCCGCAACTCGCAACGTGTGGCGTTTACGATGTAACCCCTTACAGGGTAATCAAGGCCGAGCCCTTTGGACTCGGATATTTACTTGCCTTGCTAAGTTCTGTCCAGAAACCGCCGGTATTCATACATTTTTGAAAATGCTTTTACTGCTCTTTCGGGTGTCTGAAAAAATATAGGCTTAAAGGAGTTGTCTTTCACTTTATAGACAGTTTGATCATTTTCATCTGTCAGAAGGCTTACTCCAAATATCGGCTTTTTATATATCTCCATTAACTTTGCAATATGGTCGATATATTGACTTTCAAACTGTGCCATACTCTCATTAACTGATTTAAGAAAATCGGAAGAATAAGACGGGTCTGCTTTAAGGACGGAATCTGTGAAATGTTCGATGAAAATTCGTCTCCCTAGTATTCCAAGATTAATAACAGCATCACAGCCATCCCATTTTAAAAGTTCTTCTATTACAGTCATTGGTATCGCAGTATCATTTTCTCCCACCAGATCCACAGGGTTCGACCTGCTCCAATATGTTGGAAGTATTTTGTCTATGCGTTTTATAATTTCAGGGGAAAGTTCAGGAACTTCAAGACCGAATTGAGAACACAGATCTGCCGTCACAACTCCCCACCCACCACCAAGGGTCATTATTGCCGCACGATTACCTTTAGGAAGAGGCAAAGATGAAAATGCAGCAGCAAGGTCGAGAAGATCCATAGGTTGTTCAACTTTAACAATACCGGTCTGACGGCATACAGCATCAAATATTTTTGTATCAGTTGTTAATGCTCCGGTGTGGCTGGATGCGGCTTTATTCCCTGCACTGCTCTGTCCTCCTTTTAAGAGAACAACCGGTTTCTTTTTTCCCAAACGCCTTGCACTTTCGAAAAATCTTCGGCCGTTTTTTACACTTTCGATATAAAGCATTACAGTTTTTGTTAAAGAATCCATTTCAAAACCATCAAGAAAGTCTTCTATTGTTACCATCGCTTCGTTGCCTGACCCGCAAAAACCCCGGATACCGATACCTTGACGATCCGCAAAGGCTAGTAGCTGCACACCCATATTCCCTGATTGGGACACGACTGCTGTTGAACCCGGCATAGGCTTGACGGGAGAACCGGTACAATAGAAATCTGCATGGGGATTACATATTCCCATTGTATTTGGACCCAGCAAAAGTATTCCGGCATTTTCAGCTTTTTTTGCCAGATTTTTTTCTAGTTGCCTTCCTTCTTTGCCGGTTTCAGCAAAGCCGGATGTTATAAGGAGCATATTTTTGATATTTTTTTCTTTAAACTGGGGAATCAGATCCAGCACCCCGGAGGCAGGTATTATAACAACGCCCAGATCGATTTTACCCGGAATTTCTGAAACGGATTTATAAACCCGACGACCCGCAATGGTTCCTCCTTTTGGATTTACAAGAAATATTTTTCCTTTAAAACCACCGCTGGAAGTATTTATCACCAATGTATGGCCCCATTTGCCTATCTGGGCGGAAGCACCGATAAATGCAATGGAATCAGGATAAAATATTGATCCTATCGAGACCGGATCGACTGCAGGCAGGTATTGATTTTTCGGTTCTTTATCATCTATCACCACCAGTGCATCAACTGCACAGACACTGCCGTCAGGATTAATAATTAAAGGGTTTATATCAATTTCGGAAATATCAGGTTGCTCTATTCCTATCCGGGAAAGACCGATTAAGGTCTCAATCAACCGGTCCCGGTCAGCGGCATTTTCACCTCTGAAATTTCCAAGAAGAGTATGAGCTTTGATTTCATCGAGCATTTGCTTTGCATCTGTTTCCGTTAAGGGCGCAATTCTAAAGGTGACATCCGAAAGGGCTTCGGCAAACACGCCCCCTGTACCGAACATGACAACCGGCCCAAATTGATCATCTTGAAACAAACCTGCCACAAACTCTCTTTTTCCTTTGAGTTGAGGCTGT
>JAUWMJ010000367.1 GCA_030613225.1 Desulfobacterales bacterium | reverse complement strand
GCAAGCTGTACACTTCCGGCTGCAGGCAAGGTGAAAACTAAAAAATGCTGTTGAAAATTAAAAATCGTTTACACTCAACCCATGACGACCAGGGTGGCCAGACCCTTATTTTTATAGCCATTGTCATGTTTGCACTGGTCTGTTTTTTTGCACTTGTTGTCAACGTAGGGGATCGTATTTCAGCTAAAGTTGAAATGCAGAATGCCGCGGATGCCGCTGTCATGGCGGGTGGGATCTGGAACGCCCGGGGCATGAATATGATCAGCATCCTTAATGTGGGAATGACCGAATGCCTGGCATTTATTATATTTTTTAAAGCTTTTGACAAAACATACATCGCCACAGAAATAGCAATAGCCGCAAACAAGGTGGCGGCCGAAGCCATGATAGCTATCGGAAACCTGCCATACATGCAGGCAATAAAAATTGCTGGTGAAATTTGGAAAAAATGCCTGGAAATAATTGAAAAAACATCGTTGAAGATAGCCAAACAAATGAACAAAATAATGAAAAAACTGACCAAAAAGGACAAGGGATTATGGAAAGTAATGAAGGTTCTTCAACAGTTTGAAAGGGTCATCAAACATTCTACTCCTGTTTTTGGCGCATACGAAGCCAACCGCATTGCTGAATTAAACGGGGCAGATCCTCTTGTGGATGTGGCAGGTTTTACTTATACCGCAATACTTTTTCCCACAGACCCGATCAGTGGTTTACCTGTCAAAAAGGGTGTTTTTAAGGACCTCTGTCCGCCAACCACAAAGGGAGGGCCTGGATATAAAAATTTCCTTTGCTGGGACAGTGCTCTGGGCATGAAAATCCCCCTAACCGGAATTCCAGTCCGAAGCGTATTTACAACCGGATGGACACTTGGATTTTTATGAGTGATACCGCCCCCGGGTGTAGTCTGGGAAGGTATGGTAGAGTTAAGTAAAATGGAATTATGCGGGGGGGGAAAACATAGTTCAACAGAAACCACAACAAAATGCAGTGAATGTAATGAAAACAAAGGTAAACCCTATTGGAGTGGATCACGAGTGGAATACAACTGCAAATCTCCATTCAATGAAATAGGCTCAGAGGAGGATCCAGGAAAGGCACCCGAAGGCAAGTATCCGTGCAGCTCTCCGTCAATTAAAGATACATCTGTGTTCAATAAAAAACCGTGTACCGTCACCTGCAGAGAAAAAATAAACGGCAAATGCTATAGAACCAAGTGGGTACTGAAAAGCTGTACATACAAAGGCAAAGAAGAAGACGTACAGGAGCAGGATACATCAAAAGAGGCGGTCCCATATATACTTGAGGATGATTGGGAAAAAGATACTAAATATACTGTAATCGTTTCCAAAAACACTTCAGACAAGCTTCCCATAGGACAGTACAAAAAGGGTGGTGAGTCTTTCGGCACAAGCACAATTCTTGGTGATCGTACATGGACGATTGCACAGGCGGAAATATATAACCCCACCAAGGCGGATATGTTTAACCAGGACTGGCATGTACGTTTGAAATCGTGTAAACTCGATGATCTGAACATAAGTTTTTTTAGCGTTAAGGTTTCAAATATTCTTCCATCGAGTATTAAGAAACTGCTTGATAAGGGTATTGGCCAGGGGCTTGTTCATTGAAACCTCGGCAGATAAGCACAGACTTCGAAACGGCACTAAATATGGATGAATTCTTAATCTGGTGGCAACACCTCCCTGAAAATATAAACCCTGTCATATTTGAGATAGGGTCTTTTAAGCTTCAGTATTACGGTTTGATGTATGTCGTTGCTTTTGCCATTTCTTTTTTTCTGGTTCTTTTTCGCATAAAACGGGAAAAGGGCTTTGAAATAACTTCCGATCAGGTTAAAGATCTCACTACCTTAATGATGGTAGGTTTGATTATCGGTGCGCGTCTGGGATATGTCCTTTTTTACAATTTATCATATTATCTCAAACATCCCCTTGAAATAATTGTGCCTTTTGAATTTTCAAACGGAATTACCTTTACCGGCATATCAGGGATGTCCTACCATGGCGGTCTTATCGGGGTTGTCCTTTGCAGTTGGATATACACTCATAGGGCGACCTTAAGTCTTAGGCAGGTAGCTGACTTATATATTCCGGTTATTCCACTGGGATATACATTTGGCCGGATCGGAAATTTTATCAATGGTGAATTATTCGGCAGAGTAACATCTTCATCAATTGGCATGTACTTTCCTCTCGCACCAGGGCCTGGGCTTCGGCATCCTTCACAACTATACGAAGCTTTTTTTGAAGGAATATTTCTCTTTGCAGTTTTGTGGAGCATACGAAAGATAAAAAAACCGACCGGAGCACTGCTCGCCTTCTATCTTATCGGCTATGGCACTGTCAGATTCTTTATCGAATTTTTCCGCCAGCCGGATACTCACCTCGGATATATCCTTTTTTCGTTTTCCATGGGTCAGTTGTTGTGTGCCGCCATGATTGTCTGTGGTGCTCTACTGTTCCTGTATCTACGGAAAAAAGATTCGTAAGCGTTCACAGGCACCGCACCTGCACGCGCTCAGGGCAACCAGCATAGCAGACTATAGCTGGTCGCCCTGAGCACGCACATCTGCAGCACCTGTGAACGCTTACAGGCCGGAGATTGTACGTCCTTTTTGTTCCGAATGGGCGTGAACGGGTACAAAGATTCCAATAAAAATTGATAGCGTCGTAAAAAGTCGAATTTACCACAGAGAACACGGAGTTCACAGAGACAACTAATTAATAAAATAAGATATTCTCTGTGCTCTCTGCGATCTCAGTGGTGAAAAATGACTCTTTACGGAGCCATCAAACTTAAATATCGTTCTTGTCTATAGCAGGAGCAGGCTGTTTTTTAATAATGATGCGGATTATGTCGCCGGGGTAAATAAGATCCGGGTCATTTATTCGGCTTAGTTTTGCCAGTTCCGGGTAAAGGAAAGGATCACCAAGATATCTTGCAGCA
>JAUWMJ010000335.1 GCA_030613225.1 Desulfobacterales bacterium | reverse complement strand
ATCGGATACAAAGTACAAGGATGCATGGGACGTTCATCCCTTTAATTCGGGCTATTTCATGTGCATCAGGTTAAAGTCTGTTGATGCCG
The DNA here is from genome assembly GCA_030613225.1 of Desulfobacterales bacterium. The sequence continues at coordinate 3,888 of JAUWMJ010000335.1, read as the reverse complement.
AAAGGTTGAGAGTCCATCTTCTTGATAAATACGGAGTAGGGCTTATTTCAATCGACAATGAGAATTTGAGGATTGCTTTTTCGTGTGTGGAAGAAAGTGATATTAAAGAGCTGTTCGATATTATCCTGCAAGGGGTTCAGGAGTTATTGGTTTAGGCGCTTTGCAGCATTATATCGACAATTTGTTGTCGATATTGCAAAATGGAAATATAAGTAATTTATGATTGTCGATTGAAGATTGACGATTGATGGAAGTCGCTACGCTCAGTCAATTTATCGTTCCTCATTGCTCTGAAAGAGCCACATGTTTTCAAGTATTGTGTTAAAAGTGATGGTTTCGTAAAAAGTCAAAAACCACTTTTTACAAAACGTTTTAAGTTTTAGGATTTAGGTTTTAAGACTCTGTTAAAACAGATAATATCATTAACATAAAACATAAAACTTAACACCTAAAACATAGTGAATTCGACTTTTTACGAAACCGTCAACTTTAAACTCGTAACTCACAACATAAACAATGGATCCAGAACGCATAAAATTATATAACAGACTAAAAGAGGAAGGTCTTACCCCTGAGCGGGAAGAGAAGATTCTCTTAGAATTGTACGATGAAAGTACACACGACCTCCCTGATGATGCTCCGGCATCCGAATCCGCCGGTACAAAAACTTTCCTTCATGTACCATACAGTATTTACGAATATAATGATCTTAACGTATTGCAGGCCTTCACGGCACTTCAAAGCACATACCATATCAGTCTTAGATCCATTGACGAACTGCTGGAACGTGACAAACAGCGGGAAAAAGACGGGTTTCCGAAAAAGATAAACGTCGGGCGGCTGATCAAACCTGGAAAGGGTGGCAAGGATAAGGTTGTTATCATTCCCACAACCGTAGAGGAAAAATTTGTTCATGACAGTTTAAGAGAGGTTGAGGATGAAGCAGAGCCATCCGGCGGAACAGGAGATGGCGAAGAAGGCGAAGTTATCGGCGAACAACCGATTCGGGAAGAGGGCGCGCCAGGGGCAGGGCCTGGAGAAGGAGAGAGTGGCCCTCACGAAATGGAGTCGAGCGCTTACGACCTTGGCAGAATTCTCACTGAGAAATTTGAGCTCCCCAACCTCAAAGATAAGGGCAAAAAGCGATCCCTGACACGTTATACCTATGATCTTACAGATAAAAATCGTGGATTCGGGCAGTTTCTTGACAAGAAAGCAACATTGCGGAAAATTCTTGAAACAAATATTACCCTCGGTAATGTGCCCGATGTCAGCGATATCGACCCGACGCGCTTTTTAATTTCCCCATGGGATAAGGTCTATCGAATTCTCTCCAAGGAAAAGGACTACGAGTCGCAGGCTATGGTTTTTTTCCTGAGAGACTACTCAGGTTCCATGGCAGGAAAACCGACTGAGCTCGTTGTGGCCCAGCATGTACTGATTTACAGCTGGCTCATGTACCAGTATGACATGCAGGTGGAAACCCGTTTTATTCTTCATGACACCGAAGCAAGTGAAGTCAAAGATTTTTACACTTACTATAATTCAAAGGTCGCAGGAGGCACAAAAGTGGCTTCTGCATACAAGCTGGTTAACGAAACCGTAGAAAAGGAAAACCTGGCCAGAGATTACAACATCTATGTATTTCACGGCACGGATGGTGACGACTGGGACACAGAAGGCAAGGAAACCATTCCGGAGCTGAAAAAAATGCTGGCCTATACCAACAGGATAGGAATTACCATTGCCCAGCACTCATACGATTCGAGTCAGACTACTGAAGTTGAAAGATACCTTAAGAAATCAAATCTTCTGACCGAAAAGAAAGATTTCCTCAGACTCGACGTCATGGCCGAAGATGCAGATGAACCGCGCCTTATTGAAGGAATAAAGAAGCTGATTGGGGAGTAAAAAATGGAATTAATCGACCAACATACTAAAAAAATCATGGAGGGATGCAAGGAGAGAGCCCTTGATGTCGGTCTGCGATTTCAGGATGAGACCCTGGAATATATTGTTACCAACAGGGACCTGCTGGAACTGTCGCCCAAGGTGATGATTCCGACCATGTACGACTACTGGGTTCACGATGTTCAGGTGCTGCAGGGAAAAGGCAGGTATGAACTTTATCCCAGCAACCCCTATGAAACGGTCATTAATACCCGGCCGGCCATCTCGTTTTATAATGACAACAACCCAGACTGGCTGAATGTAATGATTTTTTATCACGTTCTGGCCCATATCGATTTTTTTCAGAACAATCAGTACTTTCGCCATACATGGGACTATGATTTTACAGGTCAGGCCCTGGCGGATAAACGTTTGATCGCCAGGCTCCGGTCTGAAAAGGGAAGATGGATCGATTACATTATTGAATTTACCCGCAGTATTGATAACCTTGTAGGATACCATGAGCAGCTCTCGGTTTTGAATCGTTCTCCTGTAACTGCTCCTTCAAATATTCTTGATTTCTATTTTGATGTGTTTCTGCAGACAGTTAAAAAAGCTAAAATCAGTGAATATATTAAAGAAATCGAAAGGTACAACGATTGTATAAAAAAGTACGTAGACCGGGGCGAAAAACACTTCTTTTCCGAAATACGCACGAAACACCCCGAATTTGATGCAATATACAAAAAAAACCTTGATAAGAAGTCCGAGAATAAATTTGATCTGATTCAATATATAATCGAACATTCCGACTTTTTGAAAAAGGATGAAAACAAGTGGATGAAAGCGGTTATGGAAGTAGTTCGCAAGACATCCCTTTTCTTTCAGCCACAAATCAGAACCAAAATCATGAACGAAGGATGGGCCAGCTACTGGCACGAAGCCCTTTTCCTGAAAGATGACCGCATAAGGGGACATGAGGTAGATTTTGCCCGTGTCCATGCATCAGTTACATCTATGCCCCGTGTGGGGCTAAATCCCTATGCTTTAGGAATGCGCCTTTTTTATTACATAGAGGAACTCGCTGATAAAGGCAAATATTCCATTGAATTTAAGAAGCTTCTGGATGCTGATAAACGAAAGGCATTTGATGCAAATACAAGAAAGGGAAAAGAATTTATCTTTCAACTTCGTGAAAACCTGTGTGATTTTCTGTTTGTAAATACCTTTGTTGATCAGGATTTCATCACCGGCAACAAACTTTTTGTTTCCGGCCGAAGATTGAATCAGAACAAGAGGGTCTGGGAGTTTTACGTCAAGAGCAGGAAAGCTGAAGATTATCGCAAAATGCTGCTGGACACCCTCTACCATCCCCCGCATATTGAAATCGATCAGGAAAAAAGCAGTAATAATACTTTATATCTTGTGCATCATTTTGAGGAAAAGCCTCTGGTAAAAGAATTTATTTCCAACACAATGATGGGAATTGAATATCTCTTGGGCGGCCCGATCCAGCTTGAAACAAGTGAGATCATACCTGCACCGCCACAACCGCCGGCCGGTTTTCTTCCCGGAGCTCCCGTCCCTGTAAAAGAAGAGCGGAAAAAACCGGAAATAAAGTGGCAGCGTGTTTTATATACCATGGAAAATCGAAAGATTTCCAAAAAGACTATTTAAAACGCAAAGAATCCATGTCCGAAGGACGTGGCATTGATTTACCCCTCGAAGGGGCTGTCGGATACACCGGGTTTAAAGTGACTAAAATGACTAAAGTGAGCTAAAGTGCCTAAAGTTGTGGTCTCGCTTTGCTCCATCTTTTTTATAAAAATAAAATAGACAGAATTCCTTAACTTTAGACACTTTAGTCACTCTTATTTGCCCAGGCAAAGCCAATTATCTCTGACCACGCACAAAGTACGTGGTTTTAAAAATTGAATAAAAACGCCATGGATAAAATTCAAAAAGCAATGCAGCATCTCAACAAGAGTATGGGTAAAT
>JAUWMJ010000226.1 GCA_030613225.1 Desulfobacterales bacterium | reverse complement strand
TTGATTTTTTACAAAGCTGACAAATACGGCAACCTGTAAAAATGATCGACAGCGCGTGTTTTTAAGCCAGTCGGCTATCGGTTTTTGTTGAGGCCGTTACCCTGACTGCATATCCATTTGCCTTAAGTGCCTTAATTGAGTTATCCAAAGATTGATGCTTTACTAGTATATAATCAGTATCATAGGTCGATATGGCAAAAATGCTGATATTGCTTTGGGCTAAAACTTTGGAAATGCCGGCAAGAATACCGGTAAGGCCAAAATCAAGAGGACCATCAACCTTTATGCATGCCCATCCTTTTTCTTCATGTTCACTTATCATTGATATGTGTGTTTCACATACTATTGACAGTTCTTCATCTGTTCTACAAATTTGATAGAATGTACTCTCTTGAATCGTATCAGGTATCTTTGTGGAGGGATGCAGCTTGTGGATAGAAAACTCACCCGTTAATACAGTTAATGATATTTTATCCATATTTATTTCACTAATATTGGTGCAGGAGGGCCGAATAGGTCTCCCAAAGCAGGTCACACATACAACCATCAATGAGCTTGACTTAAATCCAATTTGGTATATTAACTTCTAATATTTTATAAATTAGTCATGCTATTTATATCCAAATATACAATATAGCTCACTTAGTCAAGGAAAGGAAACCACCCGATGCCGTTAGCTTTCAATTCCCTCAGTCACGGAACTATCGCTTTTGGATTCTTCAACATCGATTCCGATATGCTGCTTTGTGACCACTACTTTTTTTTTGCCACCGATTTTTGCAACTACATTGAAAGTCTTGCTGAAAACGCAGGTGAGGAGTCTTATCAAGCGCTTTGGCAGGTTTATTTTATCAAATCACCGGAAGATATCGGGGATCTGATGGGCGCTATCAATGGTAATCATTCAAGCGGGTTTATAGGTGAACTCTATCGCAGTTTTCCGTTTCCCACAGAGCCTGAAGATTTCAAACAAAAACCCGAAGGATTTCAAACCCAATCCCAGGTTTCTGAAATTATAGCAAACTACGCCAGGCCACAGGAAATTTCATTCACGGTATCACGCAATGGTAGAGAAATTGAACTCGGTGTCTACCGCTTTAACCGCATTGAATTTCAGAAATTAATAATATATGTCTGGCAAGGCGGCTATCCTCGATGGAAAGATGAAATCAGACCGGGTTACGTGACTAAAATGAGAGACAAGATATTGAAAAATTGCAAAGGGGTATTCGAAAATATAATCTTTGAGGATTCATAATTATTGATTCGACTTTTTACGAGACCGTCAAGGTTTAAATCATGCTGATAGCACTTTATTTACACTTGGGAAGGTATCAATATTTGTATGTGGCAGAAACAGGGCTGATGTAAACTCATCCATGAACTTGCTGTTGCTGGAAAAGTCTATATACGTCATGCTATTTGAGATTTCTATTGCCTCTTTTCGATAATCGTCTGACAAAAGCGCCATGTATGCACCAGCAATCGAACTGTTGCCGAGATAAGAGAACTTGTCACGGTCTATATCCGGCAGAAGGCCGATGCTTATAGCCCTTTCAATATCCAGGAACTGTCCGAAACCACCGGTAATTATGATGCGGTCCACCATGGAAAAGTCCATGCTCGCCTCGTTGAGCAGCACGGAGAAGCCGGCATATACAGCGCCCTTACTCAAAACAAGACTGTTTATATCCGTTTCGGTAAAAACGATGTCTTCATCCATTGCCGTATTTTTTGCAAATTCCAGGACATAAGATCCTTCCCCGTTATACTTTTTCATCCTTGGATGATCAGATTCGAGCTTGAACTTGCCGTTGGGGCCTATAATCCCGGTTTTGAGCATTTCAGAAATAAGATCGATCATCCCTGACCCGCAAATGCCCCGTGGAAGTAAATCTCCGACTGTCGAAAATTCCGGTTCCAGTGTTTCCGGATTGATGGATACTTTTTCGATGGCTCCTTCTTCCGCACGCATTCCCCACCTGATACCACCACCTTCAAAAGCAGGGCCTGCCGAACAGGAAGCGGTCATGAGCCAGTCCTTATTACCAAGAACAATTTCACCGTTTGTCCCCACATCAATAAATAGGGTTAAAGGCTCTTCCCTGTGAAATCCTGTATACAGCAAGCCGGATACGATATCACCACCCACGTAACTGGCAGGTCCCGGCATTATAAAAACGGCAGCAACAGGGTTGGCCTTGATACCGATGTTTCCTGCTTTTAAAATCGGGAATTCCGAAACAGCAGGAATATACGGTTCGCGCCTGATATATTTCGGTTCAATGCCAAGAAGGAGATGTGTCATGGTGGTGTTACCGGAAATCACAACATTTTCGATCTGTTTAAAATCATCTTCCAGGCCGCCCATTGCTTCGCCGATAAGATTGTTGATGGTTATAAGGGACATGCCGCTTAATTTTTTCACCCCGTCTTTTTCAGCACAGACTATACGGTTTATTACATCGTCACCGCAGGCAGCCTGGCGATTATGTCCCGATGTAGCGGATAAAATTGTCCCGTCGGCCATATCTACGACATATACTACAATAGATGTAGTCCCAAGATCGATTGCCAGCCCGAGAGGTCTCTTTGAGCCGTTTCCATGGGTAACCCTCAAAACTTCGGATGAACATTTTTTATGAAGCACGGAAGCGGTGACTTTCCAATCGTCTTCCCTCATAGTTGCAGCCAGTTGTCGCATCACTTTCAGTCCGATACTTAAACGGCTGACATCGCAGCCTGCTTTTTTTAATCCGCGGTTAAGCCTGTCAAGATCACTGACAGAATCTTCCAGGGTAGGTTGGTCAAGCTCCAGCGGAAAGTTTTCCAGCATTGGCTCGATCTTCGTCACAAGTCCTTTAAGCTTCTTTGTTGCATCTTCTCCCATGCCTGCAACTTTTAGTTTTTTCTCTAAGGACTCCTCAGGAATTCTTATTGCAATATCTCCCTGAACTTTGGTTAAACAGGCAAGAACATAATTTTTTTCTTTTTCCGTATCACTCAGCAAAGGTGTATCATCAGTTTCAAATTGTCCTGATTCTATGATCAGTTTACATTTTCCACACGCACCCTTTCCGTTGCATGAGGCATTAATGTGTATATCCGCACCCCGGGCAGCCTCCAGCAGGGTAGATCCTTTTGGCACGGTTATTTCTTTTTTGTCCGGTTCAAAAATTACAGCAGCAGTTGCAATCTCTTCTTCGACCTTTTTTTCTTCACCGGCCCAGCCTTCGACACCTTTTTTAGATAAAAAGCTTATGGGACAGGAAGAACGATATTTGCAGTAAAGTTCAGGATCGCGGCATTTAATGCATTCCTCGCACATATATATATTCTGCTTCATGCATAAATAGCTAGTTTCACTGTCAGGATGGTTTACACATTTTCCCATTTAGATTATCTCCAGGTTACTTCAGTTTCTTCGTTTCGAAATTTGCGCTTTTTAAAACAAAATATTTTCGCTACTAAGACACCAAGTCACGAAGATGAATTTTTATAATCAACTTTGTGCCTTTGTGTCTTAGTGGCAATTTTTTCCGATTTATTCGGTTTGGGGTTTTTCTACGGACAGATTCTTCATGTGGCTGACCGCCACTTAAATCTATCCGGCTCAGGAGAAACCTGACGGGGCGCCGGTAGAGCAGCCGCTCCCTCCGGAGCTGCTGATAAAGCCGACGGAACTTAAAAGCCTTTTCACATCTTTGGCTTTGCATTCGGGACATGAAACAGGTTCTTTATCACTGCCAAAAACCAGTTTTTCAAAAGAATTGCCGCATTTTTCACATTCATATTCATATATAGGCATAATAACCTCCTTGTCGTGTACATTTAAAAAATGGCACTTTTAATCACTTAATATTTTCGTACCCGTTCACGCCCATTCGAAACAAAAAGGTCGCACAATCTCCGTCTTGTAAGCGTTCACAGGTGCTGCAGATGTGCGTGATCAGGGCGACCAGCTATAGTTTGCTATGCTGGTCGCCCTGATCGCGTGCAGCTGCGGTGCCTGTGAACGCTTACATATCTTCAATATAATGTTCTGCGGAAACAGCAGCGATAGCGGCATCTCCCACAGAAGTTACGATCTGGCGCAAAGGTGTGTTTCTAGCATCTCCCACTGCGAAGACCCCGGGTACCGATGTTTCCATATTGTGACCCGCAATAATGAAACCGTTTTCATCCACCTTTAAAGTGTCTTTTAAAAATGATGTATTCGGAAGAATACCAACCCAGATAAAGCATCCGGAAACAGGGATTTCCTTTTCTTCATCTGTCTTTACATTCTTTACACTTATTTTCTCAACATTGGTCAGGCCACCCCCGATACCGGTTACTACCGAATCCCATACAAATTCAATTTTATCGTTTGCATTTGCCCGTTCCTGTAAAATCTTTGTGGCCCTTAATTCATCCCTGCGATGTATTAAATAGACCTTTTTTGCAAACTTTGTGAGAAAAATACTCTCCTGGACTGCAGTATCACCGCCGCCGACAGCAGCAACAATATGATCTTTAAAAAATGGCCCATCACAGGTCGCACAAAAGGAGACGCCCTTACCGATAAACATGTCTTCACCTGGGACTCCGAGTTTTCTCGGTGAAGCACCGGTGGCAATAATTATGGAAAGAGTTGTAATGGTTTTATCGTTCAGCTCAATTTTCTTTACAGCTTCAGACAAGTCGAGAGAAAGCACTTCATTGGTTTCAATGTTTAAACCAAAGTTTTTTGCCTGCTCGACCATTTTAGTCACCAGATCATACCCGCTGCACCCTTCGGGAAAGCCCGGGTAGTTTTCTATCCAGTCTGATACAAGAACCTGACCGCCCGGTGCCGCCTTTTCCAGCAAAAGCACATTCAACCTTGCCCGTGATGCATAAATACCTGCCGTAAGCCCTGCAGGGCCGCCGCCAATGATAACCAGATCGTAGTCCGCTTTTTTCATTGTTTATATCCTTTCTTAAATATACTTATTTCTCTTTTTAAAGGAGAACTTGAAAACCGGTTAGTAACACGCAATATTTATATTTTAATGACAAATTGTATTAAGTCAACATCGAAGGTTTTGCAAAAAATTAAAAAAAATGCAAATCGACCCTAACGAAGCCTCATTATAAGGATCGATTTGCACCTTGTGAGGTAGTAAAACATATGATGGAGGTAAATGCCAAGTTAAACCCCTCAGATATTATTTAAGCAATATTAATGCCAAAAATTTAGTTTATCAAATAAAAATCGTGAGAACAGAAAAATATTCCTTTATTTTTTAATAATACTAACGTAAATTTTTGCCTGTAAGCAAAAAAGGTGTCGCTTATTTTTGCTTACAGGCAAAAAAAGTTGACCTTTTAAAAATGATAAGTACATTAAGAAAATGGCATAACAGAACGAGCCTAAAGGATTTATTACACTGCATAAAAAAGAAAGCCATCGAGCCAATTTCAAAACGTCCCATTTTGTCCAATCTCTGCGTCAGGCTCAAATTTTAATCCTCGAAATACTAAATGTATTCCTGTGGTTAATTCCGCCTGAGGCGGATCGCCTTCCTTGATCTTGAACAAACTGAAACGTTTTTAAACAGGCTCCATCGGCATGAATATTGCAGTTGTTTTCAGGGATTCAGGGATTGATCGCAAAAACGAAAGACTGACAACTTTTATAAAATGGAGAAAAAATGAAAAATAAAATATCCAGAAGATCTTTTTTAAAGGGAACAATGGCTACGGCATGTGCTCTTGCAGCAGCCGGCATACCCGCAAGTGCTGCAGGAGCTAATGGCAAAGAGCAG
>JAUWMJ010000105.1 GCA_030613225.1 Desulfobacterales bacterium | reverse complement strand
CCGCTGATTTTCCGGATTGGCTGGATCCTGAAGTGCATCATTGTGTCGTGGGCTGCATGATTTGTCAAAAGCATTGCCCCTTAAACAAACATCTGAATAAAAAAACAGATTTTAAATGTGAATTTACCGAGGAGGAAACAGGGATGATCCTTAATCGTCCAGCAAAAGAGAATCTACCCATAGAGACCCTGAATAAACTGGACAGGCTTTGCATGACGGATGATCTGGAAATTATTTCCCGTAATATCAGGCTTTGTTTGGATCGTTCCCTTTGACCCTGGTCTTCACGCTTGTCCTCAACTTGATTGGAAACCGGGCACGCCTGATCCAAAAAGTATACGAAATCCGGACGGTGGGCGGGAATAGATCATTAAAATTAGACAGCCGCTTACCTTACACTTTACGACCTGCGCTCGAAAAAGCCGGGACTTCGCATCTGATTTTTAATATTAAGGGGCTCACCTGGCGGGCTAAATGGCCCTTTACATAATTAACAGTTTGATTCGGAGCAGGGCTAAAAACATAGTCTATAAACCCGCAGAAAATGGCACATGGAAAAAGGCCTGGACCTATCCCTTTTAAGCAGCTTTTTGCAAGGAGACAGACAATTGATAGCCAAGAGCCGAAAGAGCCTGCTCTATGCGTGGCAGCTTGGTTTGATGCCTGGGAGAAAGCATCCGGCGTATCTCCTTTTCATCCACACCAAGCCTGCGCGCAAGTTCTGATTTACCGATGCCTGTTTCACGTACTGCAATGTAAAGAGCAGCCTTGGCAGACATTCGTGCGGTCAGCGGGATGGCGTGCAGGCCTTTGCGAATAGGTGAAGGGAACGGAAAATTAAGGTTGTCAGCAATTGAAACAGCTATGGCTTCCTCCAGGCAATCTCGTGCTTCTTCCAGAGCTTCAGCCATCGTTTTGCCGTCGGTTGCGGCAAAATGAATATCCGGAAATGTGACCAGGAAAAAACCGGCCTCGTCTTTTTCGACTTTAGCTGGATAGGTAAATTTAAACATGCGGCTATATCCTTATTTCATGTCATTTTTTTCAATGCCAAGTTCAGCAAGCATTTTGCGTAGAAGGCCTGGGCCTATTTCTTTTTTGCGGTCTTTCAGGGTAGTTTTACGGCTTCCGTAATACAAGGTGCCATGACTACCCTTGCCTCGTTTCGTCTCAAAATGAACAGCGATATTAGCTTGCTTGCCAAGCTTCTTCAGTTTTTTGAGAAGTTCGTTGCCGTTCATAGTTTTTTATAGGTCTTTTTTGTCCGAATGTCAAGACAAAAATGTCCGAAAATAAAATTGCTGGATTCCGGTTTTCGCCTGTTTGCGTGCGACGCACAGGCAGGCCGGAAGGACAAAAAAATTCATTTTATCCATAGGAAAGGAGGACGGGGTTGAAATTCTTCATTTTTGCTCCTCCTGATCCTCATACAGGGCGTCAAGAGGGCTTTTAAATTCTGTGATCCTTTGTTGAATCAGGTGAAGATAAATGATGGTGGTTTTATGGAGGTATGACCAAGGAGTTGCTTGATGGTGAAAAGATCTGTGCCCTGAGCAAGAAGATGGGTTGCAAAACTGACTGAGGCTATGGAGCCCCAGGCCTCTTTTTATGCCGGCTTTTTTTTGCTTTAACAAAAGCGGTTCTGGCTGCTGTATAGCCAATGTGCTTTTCTTGTTTAATGCCGGGGAAAATCCATTTGCCGGGTTTATATTTTTACCAAAAGTGTTAACGGTATATTAAATATCAGCATACAAATTAACATAACGTTAACAGTTCACTTAATGTTATTGACCTCGATCCATCTAACCAATAATTTATTTTCCTTTTAAATAACAGAATGTTTTCAATTCAACAAATGTAATTTTAATCATTGGCACACTCTTTGCTTATATGAACTAAACTGGCACACTCTTTGTTCATATGAACTAAACTGTTAACAATAGAAAAGGACACTATCATGAAAAAAATTCTGTTTCTAATTACTTTAAGCATCTTGCTTGCTGCATTCATTGCACCCACTTACTCTTCTGACCATAAGAAGAAACATGACTATAGCGGCCACTTTGGAGATATGGATATTGACAGTGATGATCAAGTCAACTGGAAAGAGTTTAAAGAATATTTCTCACATGCGGAAGAACATGTATTCAAAAAAGCTGATGGTAATAATGATGGTTCAATTGACCACGACGAATGGCACGAATTCAAAGAACATCACGGTTATGCTCATGAACATAAAGAATAGTCTTAACAAATAGCTCGGATACAATACCCTGTAATCAGCAGTTTTTTAATCTGGTTACAGGGCATTTTCATTAGGGTGGGACGAGGAGACGAGATCCACCGCTACCATTTCCTCACTCCTGATAATCTGTCACCCTTTTCCAACCGCGACACTTGCCGTTTGCACGGGTATTGCCAGGGGCTGCGGTCACATCTTGCTTAGTGATTAGTTGTTGACATATAACGGAACATGTCCATGCTAAAATTCCTCAGCAGACCAAGCTACTAAAAGTAACTGACCCTGAAGTTCTTTTGAAAAAGGCAGCTCGAATATTAGGCTGTAATCTAACGAACTTTAAAAGCTCTTTAAGGATATCCGAACAAGATAAAGACAACCGCGATTTGCTCATTTATCTATTGTGGGAAACAGGCTTATTTAAAAACCAGGAAACAGGTGATCTTTTAGGGTTAACTTATTCTTCGATTAGCCGCAGGGCAGCAATTATCCGTGAAAGAATCGGCAAGGATAACAGAATAAAAAAACAATTTAAACGGCTCCTAAATCACAAAACAAGATGTGACCCCGGCTCCAAAACAAGGTGTGACCCCGGCTCCTATTTCGATACCTTCGGATACAGCATGGGAGGTCTTATATCTCGCTGCCTGCAATCAAACCATGGAAGAGTCCACAACATGGTGCTGGCAGGTACGCCGAATCATGGGACCCATTCTGTTTTGGAGTGTTTTGATAATATTCCTGTTGTTAATGCCATAAAAGAGGCCGCAGAAACCTGGTCGCCAGGGACAGCAGATCTTTTTCCATACGATGATGAGGACAATCTTCTGACCACAAGGCGGCTCGGTGATGCAGGCACATCTGAAGCAACGACCGTCATGGAATATGATGCTTCAGACAACATGACCTCTGTAACGGACCCTGAAGGGAATATCATCTGGTTTGGTTTTTTTCGATAAATCATCAAACAGCATATTCCTTTCTTTAATTTTACGTAAAGCCAACAACATAGACTTGACACTTTTAATCCGACAACGTAACTTATCAGCTCTGTTCAGCAGAAGCATCTTTTTGTGTCACGTGTAATTTTTGCGGGTTACGGGTCACGGGTTACGAGGTACTGGTTGCGGGTTGAGGGTTGAGTGGTACGGGTTATAAAAAAGGATTATTTCCGATTGACAGCTCGCAACACGCAACACGCAACTCGTAACCCGTACCCCGAAAGGCACTGAGCTTACAGAGATAACTAAATAATAAAATAAGCTATTTTCTGTGTTCTCTGCGAGCTCTGTGGTAAAAAATGACTTTTTACGAGACCATCAAAACCCTGAACCCCTGAACCGTGAACCTGACAACCTGAGTTACACGAATTTTATATAAATCTGAAGCGCCATGGAAGAAGAAAGAGTCGTCATAACAGGGCTGGGAACAATAAACTCCATAGCAAAGAGTGTGCCCGAATTTTATAACGCCTTACGGGAAGGCGTGTGCGGTATTGGTCCTATTACTGTGTTTGACACCACCGACTCCAGAACCAGGACCGGCGGAGAAGTAAAAGGGTTAAGCCATAAAGATATATTCCCTTGCGAATTCTCTGTAAAGAGGATGTCCCGCTCGGACATCATGGCCATGGTTGCAACTCTGGAGGCTCTTAAAGATGCAGGACTTTTTCCTGTGCCGGATGAACTGCTGGAGGATACAGGTGTTGTTATAGGGGGTGGGGCCGGGGGAATGCTGGAGTGCGAGGAGGCTTACAGGTACTATCATACGGGTATGAATAAAAGCGTCCGATTTTCCAGTTTTTCATCGCTGTGTTGCGCTTCTTCAGGCGATCACATCGCATCCAAGCTTTCACTCATGGGTCCTAAAACAACGTTCATGACCGCCTGTTCATCCGGGGCAACGGCCATAGGATACGCTTCAGACCTGATCCGTAATAAAATGGCCAAAGTCATCATCGCAGGCGGTACAGAACCACTTTCCAGGATTACCTATGCCTCATTTAATTCGTTGAAAGCGGTAGATAAAGAATACTGCAAGCCCTTTGATAAAAACCGTCAGGGTCTTTCCCTGGGAGAAGGTGCTGGAATCATGATCCTCGAATCATTGAGTCACGCACAAAGCAGAGGCGCTCGAATCTATGGGGAGGTCCTTGGATATGGGGTGAGCTGCGACGCATACCACATGACTGCCCCGGACCCGGAGGCTTCCGGTGCTGTGCGTTGCATGAATGCAGCTTTGCAAGATGCCGGAGTTCACCATACATTAGTAAACTATGTCAATGCTCACGGCACTGCTACACCTGCAAACGATCTGATGGAAACCCGGGGGATTAAGAAAGTCTTTGGTGAAAGAGCATATGAAATCCCTGTAAGTTCTACCAAGTCGATGACCGGCCACACACTGGGTGCTTCCGGAGCGATAGAAGGGGTGGTTTCTGTTTTAGGAATCGTTTATCGATTTATTCCGCCTACAATCCACAGGGCTGAGCCTGACCCTGAGTGTGATCTTGATTATGTTACAGAGGGTTCACGGAAAGCGGATGTCTCTATCGTTCTTTCCAATTCCTTTGCATTTGGTGGCAACAACACTTCCATCGTCTTTGGAAGATTTACCGAAAAGGGCGTTATAAATGAGTAGGAGAGTGGTGGTAACAGGCGTTGGAATGGTCACTCCCCTGGGGGTGGGAAAGAATACCTTTTCACAGAAACTTTATAAAGGAGATTCCGGTATCCGTCCAATTACATCTTTTGATACATCCCGGTTTCCGTCCAGTCTGGGAGCGCAGGTATCCGACTTCACCCCGGAGGATTTCATCTCAAGGAAAAATTTGAGAAAGATGGATCGCCTTTCCCGCATGGCAGCAGCTTCATCACGGATGGCCATAGACGATGCAGGAGTTAAAATGGACTCCATTCACAGGGACCGGATGGGAATTATTCTGGGAACGGCCTACGGAAGCACCGACGTTTCGGTACAGTTCGCCGGAATGCTTTTTGATGAAGGCCCAAGGATGGTCAGCCCCATTCTGGTGCCTAACACAGTAATGAACGCTCCCGCAGGGCATACATCCATAGAGCTTAAATTCAGGGGCATAAACTCTACAGTGAACCACCACGAAGCTTCGGCAGAGACCGCCATTGCTTATGCTGCTGCTGAGATAAAACGTGGCAGGGCTGATGTCATGCTTACCGGAGGTGTTGAAATCATTTCAGAATTCTTTTTTGAAATTTTAAACAGGTTCAGGGCTCTCTCCCCTGTAAACGAAGGACCGGAGGAAGCACGTCCCTTTGACACCATGAGAAACGGCTTTATAGCCGGAGAGGGGTCGGGAATTTTATGCATAGAAGACATGGAGCACGCAGAAACCAGGGGAGCAACCCCGTATTGTGAAATCGTGGGATGGGGCATGAGCGCCTATCCGTCCCCACCCACCGACTGGCCTTCTGATCCAAAAGGGCCTGTCCTTGCAATTACAAAAGCTCTTAAATCCGCAGGAATTGGCCCCGATGAAATCGATTATATTTGTGCCTCTGCCAACGGTGGAAGGAAATTGGACATTCTCGAAGCTGAGGCTCTGTCCAGTGTATTTGCAACAGAAGGGAAAAGACCATTTATCTCTTCCATCAAAGGAGCCGTTGGCGAAAGCTTCTCTTCAGGAGGGATAAGAGCCGCAGCCATGGCGATATCGATAAAAGAAAAAGTCATACCTTTGACATTGGGACTTAAAAATCCGATAAAACCCCTTCGGTTCGTATTAAATAAAAATAAAGAGACTCAAATTAATTTCGGCATGGTTAACGGCTTTTCATCCGGCGGGACATTTGTTTCTATAATATTAAGGGCACTTTCTTAGCCGGAGAAGAACCTTTGGAATTATCAGCCATCCTGATGCAGGGCAATATCCTGGAAAAAGATGAAACACTGTTAACCGTGAAATTCAACAAGATGACTGTAAACTGTAGTTATTGTCAGTTTAAGTATGCATGCTACAGGAATGGAAATTATCATTCCTAAGATCCCGCCTATCTGGGCACCTATGATGATTACAATGACGACAGTAACCGGGTGGAGGTTAACAATTTTAGCCACAACCAGAGGAATGATAAAAAAATTGTCTATGAGCTGGGCAATGATATAAACAGCGATTACTATTAAAAACTCAAGGCCGGGCACCGAGTTTACCAGCGCAATCAGCACAGCAGGTATAGCCCCTACTACCGGCCCTATATAGGGAATTAAATTTGACAGCCCTGCAAAAACAGCAAGGAGAACTGCATACGGAAAACCTACAGTAGCCAGTCCAAGCCAGACACAAAACCCTACTATGCCTGCTTCAAGGAGTCTTGCACGTATAAAATCGCCAAGTTGTACGTTTATCCGGTGTTGCAGATTTAGCGCAAGTTCAAAAAAATTATTAGGAACCAGAGCTAAAAGTTTCTTGGCAACGGCCTGGCCGTCAAGAAGCATGAAAAATGCAAAAAAAGGGGCAAGGATTATAACCGCTAATGATGATGAAATGATATTAGGTAAATTGTCAAATAGTCCTTTAAAAAATATTAATAATGTTACCCCCAGGCTCTTGCTGATATCGATCTCGTACATATTAAATAAAAAAGAATTGAGCTTCTGTTCTGAGATGGCCAGAATCTTTGTCGTACCTTCTATAAACTTTGGCAGTTCATTCTTAAAGGCTGACAGCTGACCGGCAGTTGCGGGAAGTAAAATATAAATGCCGAACCCAGCAACAGCAGTTATTAAGATGAACAAACCGGTAACTCCGATCCTTCTTGATACTCCGGTTCTTTCAATAGCATTTACAACAGGTGCAAGAAGATAATAAATAACAAACCCGAGCACTAATGAAACCAGTATGTTTTCTGCCTTAAAAACAACAACAGTGCACAGTATGAGTATGCCGACAACTGCGAAGGATTTGATTAACTGCTCTCTTGTTAAGCTTTTCATATTACTCAAGTGCTGTTTTCCGACTGAAGTAGTGTAAGTTGCTCTTCCAATATCGATACCCTGGCAGTTGTTTCTTTTAAACGCCTGCCTATCACTTCACCCAGACGAAGAGCAATTTTTACGCCTATACCGGGCCTTCTTTCCAGAATTTCAAGTAAATCGGGCTTAAAGAAGCCGATAAGGGATGTATCTTCTTCTGCAACCGCCGTTGCGCTGCGTCTTCCGTTCTCCTCAACCAGGGAAAGTTCACCAAAAAAATCGCCTGATACAAGTTTTGTGATGATAATTCCGTGTGGACTTTTATTTTTATCCGTACGAGTTTCTTCTACTGTAATATTTACATGTCCGCTTGCAATAATATACATGCCGACACCGACCTCACCCTGGCGAAAGATAACTTCACCGGTTCGATATTTACGAAGGTGAACAATGTTTGTAACAAACTTATGCTGTTTGGAACTAAGATCGGCAAATAAAATATTCTCTTTTAAGATTGCACTTATTTCTTTTTCTTCAGTGGTTCGTTTAAAATAATTTTTCCATAAAAAATCGGACATGGTTTCAGCTCCGGTTTGGAATATGATTAATATGCTCTTCGCTTTAATCGCACCATATCAATTATTTGAATTTTGTTTTCCTGCATAGTTATTAATCCTTTATCTCGCAGGATTTTAAGCTCCTTGTTAATACTTTCCCTTGTTGAACCTATCATATCACCAAGCTCTTTCTGCGTCAGATCTAAATCAATATAAACGCTGTCGACATCTTGTCGGCCATATGACTCCGCAAGATCCAGGAGTTTCTTTGCCAGTCTGGCCGAAACATTTAAAAAGCAGGTGCCTTCCAGAAAATCATCTGTATCGCGTAGCCGTTTTGTAAGCTGGGAAAGTATTGATTCCATTGCGTTAATATTAGAATGTAGAAATAAGAGAAAATCTTTTCTGCTGAGCATATAAATTTTTGTTGATTCCATTGCTAAAGCGTCTGCTGATCTTGGTTTTCCGTCAAAAAGCGCCATCTCACCAAAAAAATCACCTTGGGAAAAGATAGTTACTATGACTTCATCGCCCAATCTGGATGGAAGTACAATTTTAATAGTACCTTGTTTTATAATATAAAGAGACGAACCTTCGTCCCCTTTTCGGAAAAGCGTTTCTCCTTTTTTTAAAGACTGGAGACGAACAGATTCTGATAAACTTTCAAGATCTGAATCGCTTAATGAGTTAAATAGAGGTATTTTGTT
>JAUWMJ010000138.1 GCA_030613225.1 Desulfobacterales bacterium | reverse complement strand
GTCGGCTATCTTCATATCATCGGTCCCCAGATTGACATTAAAAGCAACCAGCGGCATTCTGGCACCAATTGCAGTTACACCGGCACTTGGATGTATTTCCCCTGGACTAAAATCAGGCTTCCATTCGGGGGCTTTAATTTTCTCGGCCATTTTCTCAAACTGCCCTTTTCTTATTGCCGCAAGATTCCGTCTTTCAGGAGCTGTGGCTGATTCCTCATACAAAAATACAGGCAAAGTATATTTTGCAGCTACTTCTTTTGCGACATCTTTTGAAAAATCTATGGCTTCAGTCATACTGATATTTCTGACCGGAATAAAAGGAACCACATCTATCGCTCCCATTCTCGGATGCTGCCCTTTATGTTTTCTCATGTCAATGAGATCAATTGCAACGCCCATGGCCCCTACGACTGCCTGCTTCATGGCAACCGGCTCTCCTATAGCTGTCACGACCAGCCTGTTGTGATCTTCATCACTTTGATAATCTAAAAGTTTGACATCCTTTTTTCCCCTGAAGGGATTTATAATTTTGTCTATCTTATCCAAATCTCTCCCTTCACTGAAATTCGGAACACACTCTATTATTCTTTTCATGACTGGCATGATAAAACTCCTTTTAATGGCTTAATTACATTTGTTGTTATGATAACAAATTAAAAAACAATCACGAAAACACGAAAGGAAGAAAGCACGAAATAAAAATTTCTTTTTCGTGTTTTCGTGCTTTCGTGATAAAAAGCTTTTCTTCTGATAAATCAGAATTTACGGTTTTACTCCAACCGGCTTTTCCGGATCAGGCTCATCTAAACGCCTTTGCCACCAAATCCTCTATCAGTTTTTCATCCGGAATAAACGGTAAAGTAATATGATCCGCCCCTTTGCGCATTTCATTATATTGTATGCTTGTTTCAATTGAGTTTTCATTTCTTGCCCAGGCTCGTCTTGCAACCCCACCCATGACATCCCATGGTATAGCTTTTTTAATAATGCTGTCTATTCTTTCACTTCCGTCAAGAACTAATCCAAAGCCGCCATTTATTGCATTTCCGATTCCTACTCCTCCGCCGTTATGCAGGGCAACCAGGCTCATACCCCTGGCGGCATTTCCGGCAAAACACTGGGTTGCCATATCCGCCATTATGTTACTGCCATCCTTTATATTGGCGGTCTCTCTAAATGGCGAGTCCGTACCACCTGTATCATGATGGTCTCTACCAAGCATTACAGGGCCTGTTTCTTTGTTTCTAACCATTTCGTTAAATTTTAGTGCTATCTTCATTCTTCCCAGGGCATCCTGATATAATATCCTTGCCTGAGTTCCCACAACAAGTCTGTTCTTGTCTGCGTCTCTTATCCATACATAATTATCTCTATCCTGAAATCTTCTTTCAGGATCTATACATTCCATGGCAGCTTTATCGGTCTTTAAAAGATCTTCTCTTTTGCCGCTCAGACAAACCCATCTGAATGGACCATACCCATAATCAAACAGCATCGGCCCCATGAGATCTTCAACATAGGAAGGAAATATAAACCCATCCAGAGTGTTTTTACCATTTTTACATACTTCTTTCACACCCGCATCAAACACTGCTTTTAAAAAACTGTTTCCATAATCGAAAAAATAGGTGCCGCGCTCAACCAGGGTATTGATAATATTAAAATGCTGCTTCAGTGAACGGTCCACGTGCGTTTTGAATTTTTCTTTATTAGTCCTTAAATACTCCGTTCTCTGATCAAAGGTTATTCCCTGTGGACAATATCCGCCGTCATAAACCGCATGGCAGGATGTCTGATCGGTTAATAAATCGATTTTAATATTATTATCCACCGCATACTCCAGCAGGTCCACAATATTTCCATAAAATGCAATGGAAATACTTTCTCTCTTGTCCTGATATTTTTTTGCCATCGCAAATGTTTCAGACGGATTGTCAAAAACCATGCTAATCCACCCCTGTTCATTTCGCGTTTTAACTCTTGAATAATCGACCTCTGCAATGATTCCAACCCCGTTTGCAATCTCAACCGATTTTCCCTGTGCCCCGCTCATCCCACCAAGACCAGAAGATACAAAAAGATATCCGCTCAAGTCTTTATCATGGGGTATCCCCAGCTTTGTTCTTCCTGCATTTAAGATAGTGCTGTATGTTCCGTGTACGATTCCCTGTGGCCCGATGTACATCCATCCGCCGGCGGTCATTTGTCCGTAATTGGCAACGCCTAACGCCATAGCCCTGTGCCAGTTTTCCTGGTCATCAAAAAGACCAACCATCAGCGCATTGGTTATTATAACCCGTGGTGCTTCCGGCGTTGATGCGAACAATCCAAGGGGATGACCTGATTCAACAACAAGGGTCTGTTCTCTTGTCATGACTTGAAGATATTGTTTGATTAGCCTGTACTGCATCCAGTTCTGACAAACCTGGCCGGTTTCACCGTAGGTAACAAGCTCATACGGGTAAAGCGCAATATCAAAATCCAGATTGTTATCTATCATTACCTGAAAGGCTTTACCTTCAATGCAGCGGCCTTTATATTCATCAATGGACCTGCCCTTTATCTTTCCCTGGGGCCTGAATCGATATCCGTAAATTCTGCCTGTTGTTAAAAGCTCGTCTAAAAATTCCGTTGCTAATTTCTTATGCCATTTTTCAGGGATATACCGCAGGGCATTTTTCAAAGCCAGCCCGGTTTCTTTTCGCGATAAGGTAAAATCCCTATTAGGCGCCCTTCTGATGCCTTTTACGAACTCAGGCATATCAGGCAGCTCATCAAATACCTCTTCCAGTTTAATCGTCATGGATTCTGAAATATCTTTATTTTGAATCATTTTCAGAGCCCTCCGGCTATTTCCAAAAAGAATTATTTAAGATTGATGTTGAGGATAATATAACCTATGTTGAGCAGTTCAACGTTCACGGTTCACGGTTGAAGAGCCATAACCTTTTGATGTCAAAAGCATGATGCCCCGATAGAGGAAAACGCATGTTTCACCCAATGGGTGAAAGAGGTTAATTCCGGGTGTAGTGCTATAAAGTGATAGATGTCAATAGATTGTAACCATTGAACCTTGAACCCTGAACCTGGAACCGTTCACTTTAGGTATAAATGTATTTTAGATGCACGGCAGAATCTTTTGTGCAAAATCATCTAATCATGCGGCGTAGGGTTGAATTTCATTGCTCAGTTTCTCTTCCAGACTATCCTTAGCTACTTCAAGATTATAATGAGATTGCAGATTTACCCAGAGCTCAGCAGATGTACCAAAAAATCGGGCCAAACGAAGTGCAGTATCAGCCGTAATTGACCTCTTGCCATGAACGATTTCATTTATTCTGCGTGGATGGACATTTATCCCTTTAGACAGACGGTACTGGCTAATTCCCATAGGCTTAAGTAAATCCTCCAGGAGAACTTCACCAGGGTGTATAGGAGCAAGTTTTTTTTCACTCATAAGGATTCCCCCTCAATGATAATCAAGTATTTCAACATTAAATGCATTCCCTTCATGCCAATTAAAACAGATTCGCCATTGTTTGTTTATTCGGATACTATGCTGCCCTTGACGATCACCTTCAAGACTTTCTAAATAGTTAGCAGGTGGAACAAGTAAATCATTAAGATCTTTTGCGGCATGCAAATATCCCAGTTTTCTCAAGGATGTTTTTTGAATACCCTGTGGCAACTTTCGGGAAAATTGGCGTTTAAAAATTTTCTCTGTCTCTTTGCAACCGAAAGATTTAATCATAAAATAAATAATAGCGCAAAACGCTATTAGCGTCAAGCGCTATTATGGTGGTTTATAAATTTGTCCCGTTTTATCTAATTTCAGAACTCGTCATTCAGCTTGATAAAATGACTGTGAACCTTTAAATGTCGCTAAATTGCATGATAATTGGACACAGGCATCCAGGTGTCAGGTGTCAGGCCAGCCCTCACGCGGCGCAAGCGCCTGCGCTACGCGTGTGTTTTCACACCTGACACCTGAAACCTGAAACCCCATATAGTGTCCAAAAAACGGAGCTATTTTCAGAGTAAATTACGAGGTCTGAATCTTAGGGTTCCTGAATGAGAAATTTTGTTGCATTCGATATATATGTGATTAAGTTTTCAACCATATGGTTCTAATAGATAAGGAAACAAAATATGCCTTTTATAATGAAACTTATTCTGCTACTGCTTCTCCTGCTGCCTGCAACTGGCTGGAGCTCTGAATTACAATATTATCTTGATGTCAGGATAGATACTGCCCAAAAAAAAATAGCCGGGATTGCGCGCCTAAAGTCCGGCAATAACGTAAAAATAGTATTATCCGTTTCAGGTTTGCGGAATCTTACCATCGATGGTGTCAGCACCAGTGCCGATACCAATGCGAATATCACTTTAAATATAAAAAAGGATGAAGAAACCAGGATATTCTATGAGGCCGTACGCACTGGAACAGGGCCTGATCGTAAAAATGATCTTAAAAATGATCTTATAGATGATCAAAATATTTTTTTGACAAACCGGTGGTATCCTGTACCTGATGTTCTGGCCGAATACAGTCTTTGTGTAACCCTGCCGGACAATTTTACAGCCGTATCGGAATCGGAAGAAATTTCAGTGGTACAACAAAAGGGGACAAAAACTTTCAATTTTTTCTTTACGCATCCCCTCGACAGTCTGCACCTTGCCGCGTCAACACGATACGTTGTCAAAAAAGAGACCCACAACGGGATCGATATTGAAGCATATTTTTTTAAAGAAGATGCAGCCCTTGCTGATACCTATATCGCCTACACTAAA
This sequence comes from Desulfobacterales bacterium, assembly GCA_030613225.1. The sequence goes on along the minus strand of JAUWMJ010000138.1, from coordinate 2,737 downwards.
AAATACCTTGCAATGTATGAGGATATGCTCACACCATACCCATACAAACGCTTTGCGATTGTCGAGAATATTTTTCCTACCGGCTACTCCATGCCGACGTTCACACTTCTTGGCCGTGAAGTGATAAAGCTACCGTTTATCGTAAAGACTTCTTTAGGCCATGAAATCCTCCACCAATGGTTCGGGAATTCAGTATACATAGACTACTCCCACGGCAACTGGGCTGAAGGAATTACAAATTATCTTGCCGATCATCTATATGCAGACATTGACAACAGGGGCAAAGATTATCGAAAGCAGATAATGATCGATTATAATGCTTATGTAAACGAAGACAACGCCATGGCTGTAAGCAGCTTTTTAAACCGCCGGAACAAGGCTCAGGCAGCGATCGGTTACGGCAAGAGTGCAATGATTTTTCACATGCTGAGGCAAAAGTACGGTGATGAATCCTTTTTTAATGCACTTCGCGAATTCATAAACCGAAATACTTTCAGCATGGCTTCCTGGCACGATATTCAACGTGCATTTGAAAAAACAACAGGAGAAAATCTTTACTTTGATTTCGGACAATGGCTCAACCGTAAAGATATACCGGATCTTGAAGTTCAAGATGCCGGTTTGAGAGTGGAAAACGGCAAGTTGAAATTGAGATTCAATATTCTTCAGAAAAAAGAGCCTTACAAGCTGTTTGTCCCTGTCACAATAAAATCATCAGGAAACAAATCACTGCAATATATTAAAGTAAACAACAGCCAGCAAAAAGTTACCATAACACTTGATGAACCTCCCACAGAGGTTGTCATTGATGGAGATTACTCGATTATGCGAAGGCTTAATATAGATGAACTCCCCCCTGTGCTGGCGGACATCATGGGAAGTAAAAAGATAACCGTGGCAGTGACAGGCAGGCAACGCGGAGCCTATCAGGTTCTTATTGAAGCTCTCGGTATCAAGGATATCACCTGGTTGAAACCGGAAAAGGTAACCTTTTCCACGGTGAAAGAGGATACTTTTCTAATAGCCGGTTTTGACAATACTCTTTGTGATATGCTTTTGGGAGGAGATGAAATCCCAAAGGACGGAATACGCCTGAAGGTCTATAAAAATCCTTACAATCCTGAAAAACGTATTCTTCTTCTGCATGTAAAAAACAAGTCCGAGGCCCGGTCAGTCAGCCGTAAAATCTCTCACTATGGAAAATATTCGGAGCTTGCTTTCAGCAATGGAAGAAATACATATAAAGCCGTTGCGCCGGCAAAAAACGGGATACCAGTTTTATCCCGTACTTCGCCAATAGTTTTAAAACCCGGCAACGGGAAAACTATAGAAGATATTTTCCCGGAACTGATGAAAAGCCGAATTGTCTTTGTGGGCGAAAATCACGACCGGTTCGCCCATCACATCAACCAGCTTAATATAATCAGAAAACTCCATAGAGCCGGTGCCAAAATCGGTGTCGGCATGGAAATGTTCCAAAAACCCTACCAGAAGGCTGTCGATGACTACCTTGCCGGACGGATCGACGAAGTCAAATTTTTAAACCAGACCGATTATTTTAACAAATGGCGGTACGACTACAATCTCTACAAACCGATTGTCGACTTCTTAAAGGAAAACAATATTCCATTGATCGCCCTCAATATCGATGGCGACATTTCCAGTAAAACCGCCCGAACAGGGATAGACAGCCTTTTAAAGAATGAGAGAAAGCAGTTGCCGGACAAACTTGATTTTTCAAATGAATTATACCGCGTTGATCTGCACAGGGTCTTTGATATTCATGACAAAGAGACTAATCTTCAAGATTTTAACCAGTTTTTCCAGGCACAGACGCTCTGGGATGAGACCATGGCAGACAGTGCGGCTAAGTTTCTTGCAGACAATCCGGCAAGCAAGCTTGTCATTCTTGCAGGAAACGGTCATGTCAGACACAAATATGGAATTCCTCAAAGGTTATACCGAAGGGTCAAAGAGCCCTACATCGTTATTGTCCAGGACGAAAAGATTGAAGACGGTATCGCGGACTATGTATTGATCACCACAAAACTGGATGGGGAAAAATCGCCGAAATTAGGGGTAATGGTCGAGGAAAAACAAGAAAGCCTTGTGGTCAGCGATGTCGTGGAAAAAGGCCCTGCCGGCAAGGCAGGCCTGCAAAAAGAGGACATCATTACACAGTTTTCCGGACATCCGATTAAAACCCTGGCCGACCTGAAAATCGCCCTTTTTTCCACAAAGATTGGAGACAAGGTCAGTATTCAAGTGGAAAGAGACGGCAAGACGCTGGATAAAGTGGTGGAATTGACCGCCCAGCCCAGATTCTCACCTCATTTTAAAAAGTAAGGGGAATGCTTTCTTACTAATCTACTCCATAGCCCACGTTTCCGAAAGGCTTCAGAGGCTTCAGGGACATTAGTTTACAAGGTGACAGGGTACTTGAACTATGATATCTGGTTTGTACATATTCCGCTTGATTTTGTATGCCACGCCAATTAATCGAGCCATTATCCCATTTCAGTTCAGGGCTAAACAGATGGGATAATGGCTATCGTTTTGTTTTCAACCGGATAACGGCTTCCTTTGGGCAATGTTGAACCATCCTGACACACGAAACCCCGGCATTTAAAATGGGTGGGTGGTAATGGGGATTATCCGCCAAACCGCTTGAGAATATCCTTGATCTTTTCTGCAAGGGCTTCAAAGTCTGCCGGTTTTTCCAAAAAATCCGTGGCGC
>JAUWMJ010000084.1 GCA_030613225.1 Desulfobacterales bacterium | reverse complement strand
CAAAAGGGATAAAGGTAAAAGACGATGTATCTGAAAAGATTTTCACATTCCTCAAAAATCGCATAGCTCATCTCCTGGCTGAAAAAGAATATTCAAAAGATGTTATAGCCGCTGTTATCAGTGCTTCAGCAGATAATGTGCCGGACGTCTACAACAGGACAGTTGCACTGGAAAGGCTTAAGGCCGAGGAAGATTTTGAGCCGCTGGCAATAACATTTAAACGTGTTGTAAATATTATTAAAAAATCCGGTAATATCAAAGCAGCGGACAAGGCTGGGGAAGTTAACGAAAAACTGTTCGAGCATGAAAGTGAGTCCGCACTTTTCTCCGCATATAAGAAAGTTGAAAAGAGTGTTTCAGATAAAATGAGTAAAGGATTTTTTGACCAGGCCCTGCTTGATATTGCTTCACTGCGCGATGTGGTGGATGCTTTTTTCGACGGGGTAATGGTTATGGCTGAAAACAAGCAAATTCAAAACAACAGGCTTGCACTCCTTGGCCGGATTGCAGCGCTTTTTGGAAAATTTGCAGATTTTTCAAAAATTTCAACATAGGATACATTTTTCCATTTATCTGATGAGCAACCATTCGCTCTCTGACCAGTTGAAGAAACTCTTCGACTGCATTTTCATAATTATCCGGCAGAAAACTTACACTCAACATTTTCTTTTATTCGCTCATAATGCTCCGATATCATTTTTTATGTCTTTAATTTTCTGTTCAATATTCTTAACTTCAATTTAAGAAATAATATCATTATGCTTTCTTGTTTGTAAGACTCAGTCAACGGTTTTAGCAACCTATCTTCTCTTCCAATTTTAGTTTTTTAAAGTTCTATCTTACGAAATGGATTATCCAGGGCTATGGAAAGTTCCGGAAAGTTTCGCTCTTTGGAGAGTTCCGTGTATTCCTTATGTATCATAAAGTCATAAAAGCGATTTCCAATTCATGATAGAATCTAGATTTATTCTTGATATGTTAGTTTTTTATGGACCGCTCAACGCTCACGGCAATTGTTTGCGTTGCATTTTGCCAATTTCAACAAATGTCTCTAACCGGACAATGCGTCTGTCATGGTTACGAAGTTCTTTTGAAATTTCGGAAAGTATTTTTCCTGCCTGGTCAATCTTTTCGGTTAACATCAAAACCTCTTTCATCGCAGCTACGACATCCTTTACAACACTCATTTTGCGCTCCTTAACTCTGACAAGACTTTTTTTGCATCGTTTAAACCTTTTGTTAATGATGCACCTGCTTTTTTAGTTGCTATTTTTACCTCTTTTATTAAAGCTAAAAGCAATAGGTCGTCTTCCGAAGGCTTTCTTTGGCAACGTTGGCGTACCAATTCTGATATACTTATTCCTTCATTTTTAGCTTCTTTTTTGAGAAATGTTTTAAAGTCCGGTGTGCCTAATATAGTGATTCGTTCTGTTTGAACTGCCATATCACCCCTCCTTTTAGTTATTATCATTATAATGTGCATTATAATGATAAAACCAAATAAATCAAGAAAATAAATCCCCTGCAACCTTCCTACGCCGTTTCTTCAGGAGCGGCGATTATAAGAAAAAAAACGAATATCAAACTCGGCAGTATTTGTAACAACAGTCGTTTAGCTGTTGTCTCTAAAAGCCATTCTAAATTATCGAGAGGATAAACCAGAAAAACGGTAAAATAACCACAAATCATAATCATCAATATCAGCAGAGAAGTATATATACCCGGGTTGTTCCGGTTTTTATCTGATCGGCCCATAAGCAAGATAAATGCAGGAAATACAATAAGCATCCATTTTTCCAGTTCATAAAACTTGACGAGGAATGTCTTACCGATAATTATATATTTTGAAATATCGGTCAGACTATTAAAAAGGGCATTAAAGTCCTGAGTGAAAATCAGCGTTACCGGTGATGCCAGTTGATCTTTCAGATGCACGATGTTTGGGGAAGCAAGCTGGAATTTAAAATAAGCAATAATTATAAGAACCGGAGTCAACCCTGATGTAAATATTACTGCCTCCTTAAAAAATGCTCCAGAGCCCTTTTGCAGAGTAATAACAATAAAGCGGGCAAATAAAATTGATATTATCAAAAGAAGCCCCTCATTTTTTGTCCACGCAGCCAATCCTGCCATAACCCCGCATAATAAAACAAGTCCCGGTTTTTTCTCAGACCCTTCGTCTATAAAGCAATACAAAACAACTGTCGCAAGAATATAAAACCCGACAGGCACATCGGCAATCAGGGATGAACCGCTGTAAATGAAAAACGGGGTCCCGAGCAATACCATGCCTGCAATCAACCCCTGATTTTTGTTTTGCAGCCTTGAAACTGAAAAAACCGTCAGCATGACCGTGGCAGATGTAAACCCAAAGGCCTGCAACACAGGAGCCATAAGAGTTTCATAGCCCACATAGCTCCAGATCCTTGCAACATTCCCCTGAATTAATAAAGGATAATCAGGTAACGACCAGTCATAAGGATTTGAAAATGCTGTTGCCCATTCGGCTGAGCCCCTGAATATGAACCTTGCTCCCAGATTATATATGTTCCAGGCATCCCAGCTCCCATGAGGGTCGTTTAACACCCTGAGAACAAATGAAATAATGGTAATTAAGGATAAGATAATAAAACCGGCATACAGGAAATAATTAAAACATTTCCTATCCTGTGATGGGAACTCAGGTTTCAGGTTGGAAGTAAAGGCGTTCTTTTTTTTATATAAGAAGAGAATTAAAAAGATTATAACTAATATAAGATCAAACCAGATAAAATATTTTGTCACAGCACAGAAAAGTACAAGGCATGTAAAGAAAAGCCAGGATGAAAGCCCCAGCCCCAGACCGATGGACAGGCAGGTTTTGACTGCAAATTCCGACTTAAAAGAATCTTTTTCCGGCCACGCCATGTTTACTATAAAAAAGGCCGTTGCAATCGGTACAGCCAGCGATATCAGGAGCATCATCATTCGCTCCTTTTTTTGAACAGGACAATATTCTTATCAACGGTTTCCATAATTGACAGGTTGTGGGCTTTGGCAAATTCACCAGGATTTGTAAACCTGCTGAAATTACCTATTATAAAAGGATGCTCAATTTTCCGGACAATTATCCTGGGTGACAGAGTATACCTGGTCAGACAAAACGTTCTGGCATCGTATTTCTTATCTGAATAATATCCGATTACGCTAAAGGGGGGCAGTATGCGTCTTAGGCTCTCAAAGTTATTTTCAAACATGGTGATATCATCGGTTCCACCGATTAATTTCAGAATTTTAATCTCATTAAGACAGTTGTCAACACCGGCCGTGACCGCAATCAGGATGACCATGGCCGCAATGACATATACTCTGATTTTTTTTGATATTTTATTTTTGACCGTCTTGTTGACCGTCTTGTTGATCAGGAACTGTTTCATAAGCTTGCCTTATTATGAACTGCTGTCCTTTGCTTCGTGAAAAAAGCAGCCTGGCAGTAATTGTTGGAGGCAGAGTTGATAACTTAAAAACCATGTTTAACCACAGGGTAAAAAGCTTCTTTAATGAATAACCCGACTTGCCTGTAATGCGCTTATACTCTTTGACCCTTATCTTTCCGATATTGCCGGTAGCTTGCAGGATCAATCCGTCTATGTAGGTAAAAGGCAGATTATACTTTTTTATTTTATCTATAGTAAACCTGTTGATTATTTTAAAACTTGAAAGATATAAACCGGCAGGCTTTTTTAAAACAATATCTGCCGTCTTATTCGCAAGCCAGCTTCCCAGTCTTCTAAACAAAGGTCGCTGAGATTTTTCACAAAAAGTGTAAATAACATCAAAATTGTTTTTTGCAGCCGTCTTAATTAGTCGCACAGCTTCGCTCACAGGATTTTGAAAATCATCATCCATTATTACGGCATAGTCGCCTCCGGCCTTATTAAGCCCTGCCATAACCGCATTGTGTTCTCCAACATTTTTAGCCAATGAAAAAAATCGAACAGTTTTTCTGTACTTTTTATATATAGCTATGCACACTTCTTCTGATCTGTCTTTTGAACAGTCATTAACAAGTATAATTTCAAGGCCGTATTTTTGTTCCAGCGCTGCAACGAGTTTATCTACAATTTTTGATATTGTCTTTTCGCTGTTGTAAACCGGAATAACAATTGAAATAAGAATGGTTTTATTATCAGTCATTTTTGTTAATACCAGTAAATGCGAAACTTCATGAGCTTGTAAAAATTCGAATTTACCACAGAGCACACTGAACTCACAGAGATAACTAATTTATAAAACACGTTATTCTCTGTTCTCTCTGCGAGCTCAGTGGTGAAAAATTGCTTTTTACGACGCCATCAAACCTGGTCCCGTTCTAATCAACGCCTGATAAAATATCCAGCAACGCATCCACTACAATCTTCTGCTCCTTGTTTGTAAGGGAGGGATACATCGGCAAGGAAAAAATCTTCCGTGCTGCTTTTTCTGCAACAGGAAAGTCCCCCTCTTTATATCCTAGGCTTCTGTAAGCCGGCATTAAATGTACAGGCCACGGATAGCTTATGTTAACGATTATACCCTTTTCCCTTAATTCGGAAATTATCCTGTCCCTGTATGGATGTCGAACAACATAAAGATAAAATGCATGTCTATTTCCCTTCGTAGTTTCAGGAAGTATCAATCCGGTTTCGGCCAACAGTTTGTCGTATTGCATTGCCAGATGTTTTCGTTTTGAGATATATTCATCAAGGTGGGACAGTTTGCTTAAAAGGATAGCTGCCTGCAGCTCATCAAGCCTTGAATTGTATCCATGTTCTTTTGAATAATAAGTTTCTTCCATGCCGTAAAATCGAAGTCTTTTTACTCTTTCATAAAGGCTTTCATCGCCTGTTATGACCATTCCGCCGTCGCCGAAACATCCCAGAACCTTTGTCGGATAAAAAGAAAAAGCTGCCATATCCGACATTGAACCTGCTTTTTTGCCGTGAAATTGGGCCCCATGACTCTGGGCGCAGTCCTCTATTATATGCAATCCATATTTTTTAGCTATTTCACTGACCTTATCCATATCAACACACTGGCCGAAAAGATGGACAGGTACAATGCACTTTGTTTTGTCCGTTATCGCTTTTTCTATTTTTTCCGTATCCATAAGATAAGTTTTCGGGTTTACATCGATGAACTTTACAGCAGCACCGGTTGAAACAATCGCTGAAACCGTGGGGACAGCAGTATTTGGTACGGTTATGACTTCGTCACCAGGGCCTGTATCTAATGCCTTCAGACTTAAAAACAGCGCATCCGTGCCGCTTGAAACGCCTATACCGAATTGAACATCGCAGTAGCTTGAAAATTCTTTTTCAAATTTGCTGACATTTTTTCCGAGTATCAGTGTGCCGGAATCGAGCACACGACGAATCGCAGTGAAAATTTCATCTTTTTCATCCTGATACTCTTTAATATAATTCCATACCTTGATTGTCATTTCCTTTATCCAATAAAAGCATAAGCCAGCAAACTCCTGGCATAGATATTAAAATATCCGTATTTTACAAGCTCCGACATCTGGCCGGGTGTTATCCACATGTAGTTTTCAGGAACATCGGCCAATTTGGTCTCATCTACTTCGATTATCATGTACCTGTTTTGCAGACAATAAAATCTTCCGCCTTCTTCGGATTGGATAGTAGAATATTTTACCTGATCAGGCCCTGCATTTATAAAAATATCGAGAAAGGGAGATTTTCCCTTTTCTTGGGCCATGCCTTCGGTTAAAGAACACTGTATCGTCGGTGCCAGTTCAATGACGTCAAAATTTCCAGCTTCCACTTTTGCCTGAACAAGGAAGTGGAATATGTTTTTTATCTTTTTGACAATAAAACCGGCAATACCATACGAATCGGATGTTAAAAGCGGTTGTGTCCAATATGCGACTTCGCGGGAGCCGACATTGACCGATACCGCTATAATAGAAAAAAACCGTTTTGATTCATGCGTAATTTTAAAATCCGTTCGCTTCCACCGGGATATTTTTTTTAAAGGAATTCTTTTTGTGTCAAGGGTATAAATCTTTTTCATCTTATTGATCCACTCAATGATCATGCCCATATAAACATTCCCTGTTTCAAGTATTGACTCAGATAAATCTCTGTTTAAGACAAAATGTTCACTACTTTCTGCCTTTAATTTCGCCGTTTTGTTGAAGGAAAAATAACGGCCCCCTTCGATGGGCATACATGCGAGAACTGAACGCGCTTCAACATTCACAACATTATCAACTGCAAGCAATTCTTTTATTTGCCATAAAGTCAGCCAGCAAAAGTACTCATGGGATTTGATATCCTCATTTACTTCTACAATCATATTACGATTTTTCTTTTTAAAGAAACGAGCGCCCTGCCCTGTCTGGAGCCTGTCAACCGGTATTTTCGAATTTTTATTATTGAAAAAATATTCAAGGTACAAGGGCTCTCTGCCTTTATGAACCTGGGTATAGTTACTCTCAGTGGCCTGAACAGTGGGTGCCAGCTGCACAATATTCGGATTCCCGGGTTCTGCTTTAGCCTGCATGAGGGGCTGGGGTCACATCTTGCATAGTGATTATAACTTGATATAAGCTAATGTTTTTTAATACAAAAAGCGCATGTCGCGCCCCTGAGTTGCGGGACAGACCGAATACAATCCCATCTCAATTAGAAGATGATTGATATACCGACCCAGAATACCGATTTTAACACACTGATTCCTCATATAAGTATGGTTGAGGCCAACCAGCAGCAACCGGTTTGAACCATATTTGATCCCAACGCCTTGACACCAAAATGTAGCACCATTACATTATTGTTAATTGGGAGGTGATCCTGATGATACATATATCACGAAAAACACATAAAACCCCCGAGGTTATTTCAAATCGGGCGATTAAATATTTTGGTAAAAATGGTTTGGGGCTGGAGAAGAAAGAAGAAACACCCCGCTGCCTGCTTTTTGAAGGGGTTGGTGGATATGTTGCCGTAAACATTGTCGATCTATCAAAACACCGAATTGTTGACGTTGAATCCAAAGAATGGGACTATCATGCCAAACGCTTTCTTAGAAGCGGCCTTTAAAAGGGCTGGGGTCACATCTTGCATATAGATTAGCTGTTGACAGATAGGGGAATCCAACCAGGGTGGCAGTAAAAAACAACTACCATAAACATAAGGAAGTAACAGGCATAGAGTTACTGCCCTTTTTATTTCTGCTACAAGCTCAAAGTAAACCCTTCGACCTGCTCAGGACAAACCCTTCGGCTTGCTCAGGGTAGACTTTACGTTTATCCGGCATACCCCAAGATGTAGGTCGCCAATCATTCCTTATCCAGATTAAAGGTTCAAAGAGAGGCCCTGATTGTCCCTCCCGAGGTCATATGCCTCAACGCTCATTGACGGGCTCTCGCACCGAAATTTGTAGATGAATAAAAACAGTCTCTTTCACACCGATTGAATTTTATGTAAAGCTGTGATAAAAAAATAGCCTTCCTTGAAACAACAATTTAATAAAGTAGAGAAGCTACTGGATTCCAAGAAATCGTTCTAATTTTCCGAAATATTATATTTGATGACACCTCTGAACCAAAATGATAGGAATAGTAACCCATGAAAAGCACGAATAGACTTTATTTTCTCATTATAATCTGCTTGATCATTGCAGCTAGTTTTTTCTTGTGGAACCGCTTGGCCGACGAAAGAAGTCGAATCGAAAGCCATACCCGTGAAATCACACCTCGGGGGAGTCTGGCTGACTTTGAAAATACTACCATTTCCATTTTCAATGCTGCTGCTCCGTCGGTGGTGTACATTTTCACCGAAAAGGCAGTGACCGGATTTTTCGGAGCTCGGCAAGTTCGCCAAGGTGCTGGTTCTGGCTTTCTTTGGGATAGGAAAGGACATGTGGTGACTAATTTCCATGTCATCCGGGGCGCGCGCCGGATTCAAATTCGCCTCGAAACCGGTGATGCCATCGACGCCACCTATGTGGGAGGATCTCCGGATTACGATCTGGCGGTAATCCGTGTGCGACGGACCCTTTCCAACATTCAACCTATTCCGGTGGGGACTTCCAGCAATCTGCAGGTGGGACAGACCGTGCTCGCTATAGGAAATCCTTTCGGTCTCTCACGTACACTGACTACCGGCATCATCAGCGCTCTCAACCGTCGATTGCCCACGGCCACTGGACGCGAAGTGGTGGGTGTAATCCAAACTGACGCCGCCATAAATCCAGGGAACTCGGGAGGTCCATTGATTGACTCGAGCGGACTTTTGATCGGGGTTAATACTGCGATCATCTCCGGATCCGGCAGTTCGGCCGGGATTGGATTTGCAGTTCCAGTTGATGTGGTTAACGAAGTGGTACCGCAATTGATCGCCAGGGGTAACTATCCTCGTCCGGGAATTGGTATCGTCGTTCTTGACGAAGAAAAAACCGCTGCCCTCGGCATAGTCGGCGTAGTGATCGACCGGGTGATACCTAATTCCGCTGCCGAGCGCGCCGGATTACAGGGAATAGATTATCGTAGACGAACATTGGGGGACGTTATTGTTGAGGTAGAGGGGAAATCCGTAGCAAACATGGATGATTTTATTCGGATTCTGCAAAACCTCAAGATCGGCGAGACCATTACTCTCGGCGTTCAAAGAAGCGATATGTTGCGCCAGATACAGGTTACCATTATGGATATATCATAGGGGTTGCGTTCCTTGATATATTGATATGTCGATTTATCCCTGTTAAGGGGCTGGGGTAACATCTTGCATAGTGATTAGTTATTAACAGATAAGGGAATCCAACCGGGACGCCGGTAAATAAACAACTATCATAAACTTCTCTCCTGGTACAACGCAAAAGGTTGTACTCTCAACTGCAAGATAGATTTAGACAGATTATTTGAATCAGCAAAAGAAAGAGAAAGGTTTGATACAAAATGGAAATTCTTTCAAAAATCATAGGCATCATCTTTGGCCTCTTGGCAGTAGGAATCTTTGCCTGGAAATTCAAAGAAACCTCATTGTGTCGACCATGAATTATGTTGCCACTGGGCTTAGGCGTAGGTTACGCAGAATATTGGATTTTGAAACAACTCATATAATAATTTTCAGAAAAATGGCCCACTGGAAATGAATGAAAATAAATGGGTAGTTTATCTGATTCGATACTCTGACGAATCC
>JAUWMJ010000090.1 GCA_030613225.1 Desulfobacterales bacterium | reverse complement strand
CCGAAATTGTCAGTACTTTTATCTTATCACAGACTTTTGCTTTTTCACTTAAAGGAATCGTGTCTGTTACCATAAGACTTTTTAGTTTAGAATCTGTTATCCTTTCCATAGATGGACCGGACAATACGGCATGGGCACAGCAGGCATGAACTTCCTTTGCACCATTTTTAATAATAGCAGATGCTGCCTCGATCAACGTGCCGGCTGTATCGACCATGTCATCAAGGATAATCGCAATTTTTCCGGCAACATCGCCAATGACCGCCATAGCCCTAGCCTTGTTCGGCGCATCACGACGCTTATCTACAACAGCAAGATCCGCATGAAGCCTTTTTGCAAAAGCCCTTGCCCTTTCAGCTCCACCTGCATCAGGAGAAACAATTACAAGATTATTATCAAAATGGCTCTTTATGTATTCAAGAATAACCGGTGCGGCAAAAAGGTTATCCACCGGAATATTGAAAAAACCCTGGATCTGGCCGGCATGCAGATCCATTGTTATTACCCTGTTTGCACCGGCGACTTCCAGCATGTCCGCAACAAGCTTCGCGCTGATTGGAACACGGGGAGCCACTTTCTTATCCTGTCGTGCATAACCGAAATATGGAATTACAGCGGTTATTCTGCTCGCCGAGGAACGCTTAAATGCATCCAGCATTAAAAGGAGTTCTACAAGATTGTTGTTTACAGGTTCACAGGTCGACTGTATGAGAAAAACGTCCTTTGAGCGAACGTTTTCATCGATTTCAATTCGTATCTCGCCGTCACTGAAGGTTTTGACCTTGGCATTACCCGTCGGAAGGTTGAGATAAGCACATATCTTTTTTGTAAGAACAGGATTTGAGTTGCCCGAAAAAATTGCAAGACCGTTGATTGAATTTTCATCCATATTTATGATTTCACCAATTTAAAATTATGTATGCGTTCACTGAACGTTGAAATTAGAAAATGACGGTCTCGTAAAAAGTCAACAAACCACTTTTTGCGAAACGTTTTAAGCCGTGAACGGCTACCTTTTCTCTTGCCACTAATAAAGGCTGGGAATCTAAGCGGCCTCCCAGCCTCCTGGCCTTATAGCCTCATATTATAAAACCTGGCTGGGGCGGGAGGATTCGAACCTCCGAATGCAGGAACCAAAGTCCTGTGTCTTACCGCTTGACGACGCCCCAAAAATGCATCATCCTGAATCCTGTATTATACATCCTGCATCAATTATCATATCTGTGAGAAACAGCTGCCATTCACTATTTTTAGAAAGGACATGATTTGCCGCACGGGCCTTATCATGATCAGAAAAAAGACCGAACACAGTCGGCCCGCTTCCTGACATAAGCGCTCCTTTTGCACCATGGCTTAAAAGTGCTTCTTTTACCTCAATTATTTCAGGATGCCTTGATACAACAACAGACTCAAGATCATTGTATAAATGGTACGCTGCATTAAATTTACTTTTCTCCAAAAGAGCCTTTTTAAGAGTTTTTTTACATTTTGTCAATCCCAAATCGACATTTTTATAAACATCGGCAGTCGAAACACCAAATCCCGGATAAACCAGTAAAATTTTGTATGAAGGCAGTCCATCGCAGACTTCAAGTTTCTCACCAATACCGCTTGCTCTGGCTGGTTTCCCGAACAAAAAAAATGGGACATCCGCACCTATTGAAATGCCCATGGCCATTAGATCATCAAGAGAAAATGGGTACCCGTAAGAGCGGTTTAATCCTAAAAAAACGGCGGCAGCATTACTGCTCCCGCCACCAAGTCCGGCTGCGACCGGTATCTCTTTTTTAATTGTGATTTTAACACCCTCTTGTCTGTTTAATCTATTTAAAAAAAGATCAGCCGCTTTAAAGGCGATATTAGTTTCATCTTCCGGGACTTCCGGGTTTGAGCATGACACGGTGGTCTTTTTAACGCGCGTTGTTAGGAAAATCGTATCATAAAGGCTGACACAACACATAATGGTGACCAGATCATGATACCCGTCCGGTCTTTTTCCGGTTACATGTAAAACTAAGTTTATCTTGGCCGGAGAAAGAATCTTCATACGCGCATAGCGACATCATATTGGCAATTTATTGTCGATGTTTGCTTTGTTGAAAGTTGTTTTATAATAGCAAGCATTCCAGCCTCCCAGCTTCCCAGCCTCCCAGCCTTTTTACCCTTTCTCTTTAACGTATATAATCCTCAAATCATAAAGAATGTTTTTAAGTATTTTTTCCTCTTCTTCTGATAAATTCCCGCGGGTTTTTTCCTCAAGCATGCTTAAAATATCGATTGTCTGTTTTGCTATGAGTAGATTCTTCACTTTCTTACCCGAAGCGGGATCTTCAATCGCTCCAAGGTTAACCAGCGCAGATGCGTTCAAAGAGATTATGAAGGTCGGAAAATTTATCTCCGGAAGCTGAGCCTCAGCATCTTGTTTTTCTGCTGATGCCGCCTCCTGAGCCTTTGTTTCCTCTTTTGCAGGTTCCTTTTCAGGTTCTTTATCTTCCTCTTTAATATCCTGCTCTTTTTGGGAGAAAATCCTTTTGTCTTTTATAACAAAACCTTTATCTTCGCCTTTCTCGTCAGGCATTGTTATCCTCCTTTATCAAAATTCAAGCAACGTGACCGTATTTACCATGGGCAAGTCACGCAGTTCCTTAAGTACATTGTTTGGTATGGACGTGTCTGTTTTAAGAAAAATAATATTGTTTACACCGCCTTCATCCTGCCCCACCTGCATTCGGCTTATATTAATACTGTTTTTACCAAGGGTTATGCCGATACTTCCAATGGCGCCTGGTTTATCAAGATTAAAAATAAGGGCAAGATGACCCTCCGGTATCAGCTCAAGCCCGAAATTGTTAATCTTGACTATTCTTGGTTCACTCTTTCCATATATCGTTCCTGATACCGCACTCGTCATTTCAGTCGTAATAACCCTGACAGTGATCAGATTTATAAAGTGCTCGGCATCGGTGCTGGTTGCTTCAGTAACTTTTATGCCCCTTTCTTTTGCAATGATATTTGCATTTACAAAATTTACATCATCTTTGACAACCGCTGTGAGAAGTCCTTTTAAAACCGCTGTTGAAACAGGGGCAAGATCAAGATCGCTAAAATCACCGTTGTACTCGATAACAACTTCTTTTATAGGCCCTTTGGCAATCTGTGCCTGGAGGCTTCCCATCCGATCGGCAAGAGTCAGAAACGGGCCCAGTCTGGCAAGAAGTTCACCTGCAACCGACGGAACATTCACTGCATTAAGGATTGTGCCGTTTTTAAGAAAGTCAATAATCTGTTCGGCAACAGCAACCGCCACATTGGTCTGGGCCTCCTTTGTTGACGCACCCAGGTGAGGCGTACATATAAGACGGTCGTGTGCAAACAGCGGACTTGCACCCGGTGGTTCGGTTTCAAAAACATCTAGTGCCGCTCCTGCGACTTTCCCGGAGTTTAAGGCATCATTCAAGTCCTTCTCATCAACAATGCCCCCACGTGCACAGTTAATTACCATTACGCCATCTTTCATCCGGTCAAAAGCCGCCTTGTTAAGAAGTCCTGTTGTACTTTCAAGCTTTGGGACATGTACTGTAATATAATCTGCTTCCCTGTATAACTGTTCTATGGAAACGCTTTTAAACCCGGCCTTTTCTATCTGTTCCGGTGTGAAATTGGGATCGTGTACAATCACTTTCATCTTCAATCCCCGTGCACGGTCAGCAACAATGGCGCCTATTTTTCCGAAACCTATAACGCCCAGTTTTTTATTGAATATTTCTCTTCCCTGGAGTTTTTTCTTTTCCCATCGGCCATCTTTTAAGCTATAGGTTCCAGAGGGTATGTTTCTTGTCAGGGCCAGCATCATGGCTATCGTATGTTCCGCAGTCGTTATTACATTTCCGCCCGGAGTGTTCATAACAACTATTCCCCTTTTTGTAGCCGCCGGGATATCAACATTGTCAAGGCCGATTCCCGCACGACCGACAACCTTCAGCTTCACCGCTGTCTGCAGGAGATCCTCAGTCACCTTCGTCGCACTGCGGATAACAAGGCCGTCGTAATCCTCTATGATACCTTTAAGCTCTTCAGGAGGCAGTCCTGTATTAACATCAACTTCAATCCCCTCTTCTTCCTGAAACATCCGGATACCGATTTCACCCAGATTATCGCTTACCAAAACCTTCATTCTTTTTTTCCTCCTTTACCGGACAAGCCAGAACCATAAAAGTTATTCCCCAAATTTACGAGCCAATATACCACTTAACGATATCTTTACCAAGATATTATTGCAACTCATTTTATCAAGCTGTTTCAAAAGAAAATATTGCAACTATTCAGATTGTCAGGTTCACAGCTCACAGTTAGTGATTTGGAGTATCGTAAGAATCGGATGAATTCTGCATTCGATTCGGAATCGAAACCCTGGCCCAGACCTGGCATGTCATGATGCGGTGATGGAAAGCCAAGCAATCATTAAAAAACAGGTTAAAGAAGAGTATCTAAGTAATTTATTAGCTCATAGCTGACAGCTGATAGCTCGTAGTCTGAAGGATTTAATCCTTTTGCTATGAGCTATGAGCTCTTAAGCTTTTCCCTTCTGCCGTCTGCCTTTGCCTCCCTCGGCGTAGCCGAAGGCAAAGACGGGCCATGCCGCGGCGTAGCCAAAGGCGAAGACGGGCCATGCCGCGGCGTAGCCGAAGGCGAAGACGGGCCATGCCGCGGCGTAGCCAAAGGCGAAGACGGGTGCCTTTTTTTGCTTACTGTTTCACCTTATTTTTTCGATACTGGATATAGGCATCTCGAAACGCCTCATACGGTTCAACAGCTGCCTCCTTAATAGACTCATAATCTCCTATGTGCAGGGAAGTTTCGTTTATCTTATCGTAAGACCAGATTGCCACTGAAGCTTCAACCGGTTTCACATAGGTAATCGGATTTAAAAATCGGTCTCCGACCATCCCCACGGAATCACGCAAAGTAGAGGGGCCAAGAAAAGGCCAGACCAGATAAAATCCATTACCAATACCATAAGCGCCAAGGGTTTGTCCAAGATCCTCATCACTTATATCGAGCTTGAGATATTTTTTAGCAGGATCCGTCACTCCTGCTATCCCAATGGTGCTGTTAACTACAAAACGGATAAGCTCGGTTCCCCCGGCTTTTACTTTACCCTGAAGTATACAGCTTGTCAGACGGATCGGCGTAAATATGTTGCTAAAGAAATTTCTTACGCCGGTTCTGACCACACCTGGAATTACCACTCTATATCCCTTTGCAACAGGCTTTAAACACCAGAAATACAACTTGTCATTGAAGTGAAACATTGCCCGGTTCCAAAGAGACAGAGGATCTGCCACAGTAACCGCCCTTTCTTCAAATTCACTTTCAAACTCATCTAAAACATCGTCATTTTCTTCTAAGTTTGACTGAAGTTCCTCTGATGAAGATATCTCCCGGTTTTGAGAAACGCCCTTGGCGGCCGGAGTATCGGAAGACAGGACAGGTGTGTTAGCCTTTCTATGAGCGCACCCGGATAATATCAAAAAAGCAAGTGCCAATATTAATAAAATGTAACTACTCAGGTTATCAGGTTCACGGTTCACGGTTCACGGTTCCCGGTTAGTGATTTGGTGTATCGTAAGAATCGGATGAATTCTGCATTCGAATCGAAATCAAGGATCCCGGACTTTGAGCAGAGGAAGGCAATCCTGCACCCAGACGTCTGGATGCCTGATGAGTCTGACCTGTCTGTCTGCAATGCACAGGCAGGCGCTGAGATTGGACAGATAAGCGCAGACTTCGAAATGGGACGTTTTGAAATTGGCTCACCAGTACAAGATCAACTGTTCACCATGCCCAGACACAGACATCCAGGGCCGGTGTGTGCGGCAATGGTAGGTCCGATTTCTACAACTCTGATATTCGATCTCATGTCTGCTGAAATTCCAACCAGGGTCTCCTGCATCCTGACGGCCTCTTCCAGTGCATCTGCATGGGCTATCCAGATATCCTGACGCAGCCCGAATTTCACATATTCTTCCAGGGCCAATTTTATCATTTCTTCAAGTGCCGACTCTCTTCCCTTGTGCTTTCCGAGGGGAACCAGTTTGCCGCTTTTCAGCCCGATAACGGGTTTAACATTCAAGAAATTTCCCAATAAAGAAGAAAAAATATTCAGTTTACCTGCACGCTTCAACCAGTACAGATTTTCAACTGTAAAAAGAAGCATACTGTTTTTTATAAAAGGCTCAATTATTTTTTTTATGGAATCCGGTGAATTGTTCTTTTTTTTTAATTCAGCAACTTTTTTTATAATAAGCGCCTGCCCTACACTTACGTTTCTTGTGTCTATCAGAGTAATTTTTTCTGCCGCTTCATTAGAAATGATCCTCATAGAATTATTAGCACTCTTGTAACAATCGGACAGATCAGATGATACGTGAAAGGACAAAATCCGGTCATATTTGCCGGCCAGTTTCGTATAAAAATCGGAGTATTCACTTGGAAAAGGGGGAGCTGTTTTTACATCTCTGTCTTCATTTAAGCATTCAACCACATCCTGGTTTGATATGGTGACACCGTGCAGATAGTCATTGCCGTCAACAAAAATATGAATTGGAATTATATTTATCTCAAGTTCTTCGGCCATGCCCTCGGGAAAATCCGCTGTACTGTCTGTTACGATTCCAATTTTTTCAATCATGGACATTACCCTAATTTTTTTTAAAAGGAATAGTTGCAGTTGTGCAACAGGTTCTAATATGCGGAAACATCGGATAAACAGAAGTAATTAACTCAAGTTTCGCACCCTTTAGTTTATCCAAAGCCATAGACGGTAAGAGCTAAAAATAAATTATTAAAGCGAAATATACTCCCAGTGATTTTAACGACGGCGCCAATCAATAAATATAAGATTGATGCTTGATACCTTATTCAATCCAATATGTTATATCTTGTTTACGCCTGATCATATCGTATGACCCACTGGGTGCCGGTTGCAAAATATAAGCAAATGATTTCGCTTTAAAAATGTTATTTTTAACCCTTACCGTCTTGACAGTGACGGAAATCAGGGGTGCGAAACTTGAGTAATTAACATTAATCTTACAACGACATTTATCGCTAACCATAATGCGTCCTTTTAACTTGTTTGATTGCCTGTCACGTAGGTGTTCCGGGCTTGCCGGGGCGTAGCCGAAGGCGAAGCCTGGTTACGAGTTGCGAGTTGTTAATCGGAAATAATCCTTTTTTATAACCCGTACCCAGTGACACGAAACGCGCAACCCGAAACAATATCGCATGACACAAAAAGAAGCTGTTGCAATATAAAGCTGGTAAGTTACGTTGTCGGGTTACAACTATCAAGGGCGGGGTTGATTGTCAACGTCGATTTTTTTGTAAAAAGGGGGTAGCCGTTCACGGCTTGAAACTTGAAATTGGAAAGTAGAAATTCTGGAGAGATGACCCATGCTTCGCCTCTGGCTACGCAGGGCAAGACCCAGGCGCAACCGTGAACCGTAAACTGGCTTGCCGGGCGTAGCCTGGATGTATACAAATCGGCAGAAGAGTTATCAGATATGGTCTGGCACGACTTTGATAAGTGGAACAAAAGTTGAAGAACTCGGCCCAAAATTGAACGCGTTCATCAACTGCACAAAAGCATGAAAGCCAAATTTCCAATTTCTATTTCTAATTTCAACGTTCCGTGAACACTTACAAAATTTTTTAACTGATTTTCGTGTTTTCGTTCTTTCGTGTTTTCGTGATAAAAAAAAATTAGACATAAGTTCATCTTTTTACGAATTCATCATATTTGAAATCGTTAAACCTGTTTATCCCAGGATCAACCTTTGCGGATCACATTTTTCCCGCAACATCTTAAGTTCTTTTTGTGAGGGAGCCGGCACTTTGGATGAACGTGATATATCAACCTCGAAATCCATACTATCAAGTACTTGCCGCGGGGTAATTTCCGGGAAACACCCTTTAAGATACATTTCTTTTGTTTTATCATCAAATCCCATTATCGCCATGTTAGTAATAACGGTTGACGGTCCCCCGTCGGGCAGCCCGGCTTTTTTTCTTCCTTCAGGCCCGTCAAGCCAGCCCGGGCTGGTGATATAATCTACCTTTGACACAAATTTTCTTTTCTCGTGCTGCATGAAAATTATTGTCCTGCTGACAAAAGAAGCCACGTCACAGGCCCCACCGCTCCCTGAAAATCGTACTTTTGGGTTAAAATAATCCCCGATAACCGTTGAGTTCAGATTGCCATATTTATCGATTTGAGCGGCGCCTAAAATTCCAACAACCTTTTTGCCTGTAAACCTGTTCTGCATTGTAGCAAATGCATCGAGAAGACCGCCGTTGACTGATGTCCAGAACATAACGCGAGGATCAGCCACAGCAAGAGGAACTTCTTCCAGCTTTGAATCCACAGCACCGGTTTCAAAAAATATTACGCTGTTTGGCGCACTGATGTGTTTTGCGGCCATGGCAGCAAGCATGGAAATTCCTGTTCCGCAGAATACAATATCTCCATCCATTATCTCCCGTGCGGCAGCAACTGCCATCATTTCTCTCATTGTATAGTCTGTCATGAAAATACTCCCTGACGGCTTCGTAAAAAATCCAACTTCGGCGTTGCACTTCATCTTGAGCGGTTGCGACGTACTATAAGTACGTCTCACCACTCAAGATTCGTGCGCCTTGAATTTGGACCTTTTACAAAGCCGTCCGATATTGATTTTTTACGGATTTAAAATATTATGTCTTCATTATCTTCTATCTAAATTAGTTGCATATCCGGTCCGTGGGTCTGCTTTGATCATCTCCATCCGTTCTTCGCCCACCAGATCAAGTAAGCTCTGGTGATCCTTCACACCGTAAACAAATTTTTCAAGGTACTTCTTGTAGCGAAGGTC